>NZ_JBNHEP010000108.1:0-13309 GCF_050015995.1 Dapis brunnea BLCC-M229
GATAACTTCTTTCCTCTGAAGCTAATACACCATTTTAAGCTTGACACGGCACTACCTAGTGGTCTGTCAAGTTTGAATTGATGGGTATTTCAAAATTGAAAAGCTTATCAATCAAGACTTTTAAGAATTCATCACCCATCAAAATAAGTTTGACAGACCACTAGCTGTAGATATGGCTTTCTACTTATTTGGCTAAAAACCACAGTCAAATAGTAATAGAAGTATGACAATGTATCAGGCATGATGGCTAATCATAAGTTAGCTAAGGCTGTTGCGAATATGGGTTTTTATGAGTTTCGTAGACAGCGCTTAGTACAAATGTCAACTGTACGGCTCGGAGCTAATCGTTGTTGATAGATGGTTTCCTAGTTCTAAAACTTTCTCTAGGTGTGGAACTGAATCGCGAATCTCTGTCTTTATCAGAGCGCGTGTTCAATTGCGAACACTGCAATTTTAGTTGCGATTGCTCCGCAACGCTAGCGCGAACGAGATTTGATAAGACCGTTAAATTTAGCTATGGCGGGCAGTTCGTCCGCGCGTGCCTGTGGACTGGTGAGTGCCGACACTGCCAGAGTGAAGCAGGAATAGAACAGATAATCATAGATTTCTATAGATTATCGTAGGTTTCTAAGAACGGTAATGCCTACTTTACAATAGGAGAAAAGCAGAAAGGAATAGAGGATTACGACAAAGCCATCAGTCTCAACAGAAAATCAGCCCATGAATACTATAATTTGCGCGGTAATCAATTTTATGCTTTAGGAGACTATCAAGCAGCTCTGGTAGATTAATTACGGTAAAGCCATAGAATTGAAACCTGATAACGCTTTATATTATGGCTCCCGAGGAGCTTTATACTTTCAACAGCAAAAATATAAAGAAGCGATCGTAGATTTAACTGAAGGGATGCGCTTACAACCAGAAGATGCTAGATTCTATTACTTCCGAGCTAAGGTTTACTATCAAAGCAAAGAAAAAGAAAAAGCTCGTGAAGATTTCAAGAAAGCAGCAGCTCTATATAAACAAAAAGGAAACACTGAAGAATATAACAGTGTAATGGAAGAATTAGAAAAGATTCAGCAACAAAAAAATCAAAATGCTGAATCACCTGAGTATTACAAAAAACTTGGAGATGAACTTTCTGAGCAAGGAGACCATGAAGCAGCAATTAAAGATTATACTTTAGGACTCACAAAAGCAAATTTGGCGGGTGTTGGTGTTGGGTTAGGTGAGACAAAATTAAGAGGAAAGTTGGGTTTACAAATAACAGAAGTCTTGAAAAACTCTCCTGCATTCAAGGCAAATTTAAAGAGTGATGACATCATTCTAGAAGCTGATGGAAAACTTCTCTTATCTGACAAGACCGACACCTTGCTCAGTTTAATAGATGGTGGTGGTGCATAGTAATGGTAAAGGAAGCACTGGGAGTGTGGGGAGATGGGGAGATAGGGAGATGGGGGGATCGGGAGTCTCGGAGAAATTCAAAAATATATATCCTCACCATTACCATGCAGGACTACTTATATGGATTACATAAGAAGTAGGCACTGAAGTCACCCTAAAAATCCTCAGAGAAGCTGAAGAATTTACAGTAACTATAATCAGGGATTTAGTTCATAAAACTCAACTAGCTGAACTGCACTATCAGCGTGGGTTAGCTAATTTGCAAATAGGCAAAAATCAAAAAGCTCGTGAAGATTTCTAGAAAGCAGCAATTCTATATCAACAACAAGGAAATACCGAAAGATACCAAACTCCAATGGAACAACTAGAAAAGATTTAAGAACAAGAATAAAAATATAGAAGAGTAGAGTCAAGTCAAATCAAAATATCATACTAAATCCGCCTTAGTGAGAGGGTATTTTTTAAAGTTAAGCCTTTGCTAAATAAGGGATTGGTAGATGGGACAAGCCTGCTTTTATACCCGGATTTAGTATCATAGGTTCAAATACCCAAAGTCTAATAGTCTGAATTAAAGTTAAGATAGAGCTATAATGTCATGTCCAATAAAACACTTATAATTATCGTCATAGTTTTGCTATAGCCCCTCAAATGTTTATGTTAGGGCTAAAGCCCAACTACAAACAAAAAAATTATTATCACCAATTATCTGTTAGCGTAGCTCCCCCGGAGGGGGCACATGATATTAAGTCACCAGAAAATTATTTGGTTGATTAAAAAAATCACTATTAAAACTAAATCTGTAATCAGGCTATGGATACCAATATTGGCCAAATTGTAGATAAACGCTATCGTTTTATCCAACCTATAAGTTCAACTATTTTAGGACAGACATATCTGGCAGGAGATACCCACCGTCCAGGTTCACCCCAATGCGTAGTCAGAGAAATTCAACTAGGCAATTTTAACTATGAAAATCAAGAGATTATACTATCATTATTTCAAGAAAAAGTAGAAAAGATTTATAGTTTAAGTAAACACGAGGGACTACCGAACTTATTAGCTTATTTTGAAGAAAACAATAACATATATTTAGTTGAAGATTATATAGTAGGTATCTCGATAAACGAAGAGTTGGCTAGAGAGAAACCTTTGTGGGAAGGAGAAGTAATTAATCTATTAAAGGAGGTGCTAGAAGTTTTAGTTTTGATTCATGGTCAAGGAGAAACTCATGGAAAAATCAAACCAGGAAATTTAGTTAGACAAACCTTAGATGGAAAATTATTCTTAATTAATTTTGGGTTAGAAAGAGAAATTCAGAGAATTTTAGAATTAAATCAAGAACCATTAATATCAGAAAATTACAGCCAAAATAATTCTGATAGTTTACTTTATATACCATTAGACAAAAATCAGCAGGAAGTAAACAAAAAAAATGATATTTATGCTTTAGGAATAATTGCTATTCAAGCACTAACAGGATTATCACCTCAAGATTTATTGAAGCAAAAACAAACTAACAATACTCCTGGAATAGAAATACCTTGGCAGAATTTGCAAGTATGTTCTCTAGCACTATCAGACATCATTGACAAAATGATAAATAGTCAAAGTGAACAAAATTATGAGTCAGTAACAGAAGTGCTAGCAGAATTAAGCAAAATATCAGTCTCAGTAGATACTGAAATTCTCTCAAAACCAGAAACAATAATTACAGCATCTCAAGAAAAAACTCCAGAAATAAATATTCCATCACCACCACCTCAACCGACAAACAATAAAAAAATTATATTAATTGCTAGTTTAGCATTTATAACAATAGTAGGAGCAGCGATCGCTTATTTCTGGCGATACCAATTTATAGTCAAAGCACAAGCACTCTATAACCAAGGTCAAGAATTAGTCAAACAAGGAAAGCAACAAGCAGCGATCGCAAACTACACTGAAGCACTCAAACTCAACCCACAAAATGCAGTTACCTACTATCAAAGAGGCAACTCTTACTATTCTCAGAGAGCTTATGAAAAAGCCATAAAAGATTATACAGCAGCTATTAAAATCAAAGCTAACTACAATGATGCTTATTATCAACGCAGTCTAATTTATTATGAACTAAATGACAATGAAAAAGCAATTACTGATTTAACGCAAACATTAAGAATAAATCCTAACTATACCAAAGCTTACGACAAACGAGGGCAAATTTATTACGAAATTGGGGACTACAAAAATTCCATCCAAGACTATAGTCAATCAATTAGACTTAATCCCACAGATAGCAATACCTATATTAATCGGGGAATAGCAAGAGGAACGATAGGAGATCGAGTAGGTGCAATTAGTGACTATACTCAAGCTATAAAACTCAACCCCAATGATGTACAAGCATATCATAGTCGTGGCAAGTCTCACTTGGAAATGGCAGATTATCAAGGAGCGATTACAGATTATAATCGGGTATTAGAATTCAAACCCGATGATTCTGATGCTTATACAGATAGATGTAGCGCTTATCTAAATCTGCCAAATCATCAAGCTGCGATATCTGATTGTAACCAAGCAATAGAAATAAATCCTCAAAATGATTTAGCATACAATCATCGATGTATTGCTTATTTCAATTTAGGGGAATATCGAAGAGCAAAAGAAGACTGTAGTATTGCTATTGACATCAACAATAAAAATGCCCAAGCTTACATAAACAGAGGTTTAGCACAGTCTGCTCGTGGCTATTTACAAGCAGCAATAGAAGACTTTACTACAGCAATAAAAATCAATCCTCAAAAGTCCCTTGCTTATAATCATCGAGGAATACTTTTCTCAGAGATAGGACACTATAATCAAGCCATTCAAGATTTTTCCCAGGCAATTGAACTCAATCCAAGTAATGCCAAAGCTTATTATAATCGAGGAATTATTTTGTATGAATTACAAGAGCTACCAGCAGCAGTAGCAGACTTTCGCCAAAGTGCTAACTTATCTTTAGAAAAAGGTAAAATCCAGGATTATCAAAACTCCCTCAATATGATAGAAAAACTGCAATAATTAACTATTTTAACAATTAAACTTACCTTGTTTTAAATTCTACCTAAAGCCAAAATTTAACTATTATAAAGAATAGTTTTGGTTCTGATTTATTTAATATATCATATAAAATAATATAGCAGTCGAAGCAAAGGGCGCGGACATTACTAAATGCTATTTGCGGAGTATTTCCGCACCGAAAACTCACTCAGAGATTACTTCTGACTTCTAACTTCTGACTTCTGTACGTCGCCAATCCGACGGCTCCCCTATGCGCGTAGCGCTATACCAACTACCAAAAATAGTGAGAGATTTAATTTATAACCTAATCTACTCTCTGTGTTGCCTGTTGCTTACTCTCACTTAATTTCTCTCGATAGTTAAGAAAAATGGTATAAAATGAATAATATGAACATGATAGGTCAACTGCTAGATGGACGTTACCGCGTCGTTCAAGTCCTTAGTTCTGGTGCATTTGGACAAACCTATTTGGCTGCCGATACTCGTCGCCCTGGGCATCCTCAATGTGTGGTCAAACAACTAAGGGCTCCTGGTAATAGTTTTACTATTGTCAGAACTGCTCACCGTTTGTTCAAGCAAGAAGCAGAAATATTAGAAAAATTAGGAAGACACGATCGGGTTCCTTTACTATTAGCTTATTTTGAAGAAAATAATCAATTTTATTTAGTAGAAGAATTTATTCCGGGAACACCTTTAAATAAAGAAATTATTCCTGGTAAACCTTGGCAAGAAAAACAAGTAATTCAACTATTATTAGAAATCTTAGAAATTTTAGAATTTGTACATGGACATGAAGTAATTCATCGGGATGTTAACCCATCAAATTTAATTAGACGTCAACCAGATGAAAAATTAGTTTTAATTGACTTTGGTTCAGTCAAAGAAGTTAGTCATCGGATCGCAGAAGCAAATGGAGAAATACAACGAACCATAGCTACAGGTACTCCCTCCTATATGCCGATCGAACAATTTCAAGGCATTCCTCAATATAATAGCGATCTGTATGCAGTAGGTATGATTGGCATTCAAGCTCTGACAGGTATTCCTAGTGGTGAACTGCCAAAATTACAAGACCTCTCGCCATCAAATCCTAGTGGTATCCTCTGGCGAAATCGCGCACAATGTTCTTCAAATCTAGCGGATATTATGGAAAAAATGGTACATTACCATTACACCAAACGTTACCAGTCTACAGCAGAAGTTATCAAAGCGCTACAGAAAATTATCGGTCGCTCTCAAAGAGTTATGGCACCAACACCTATAACTGAGAGAAGTCTAAATCCTGAAATTCAAACAAGTCGCAAGGGAATCACATCCCATCCATTGTTGTTGGTTTTATTTGGTTTTGCAAGTTTAGGCGTGATAGCAGTGCTAGTTGGGGTGGTAAGTTTTTTGAATCGCCCCAACCCGATTAAAGCAGAAAGACTATTTGAAAGAGGGATAGAAAATGCAAATCAAGGCTATGAACAAGTAGCAATTTCAGCATATAATAAAGCAATTAAACTGAATCCTGGTCAACCAGAGTATTTTTATCAACGGGGGAATGCTTATTACAACTTAGAAAACTATCAAAATGCTATTGCTGATTACAGCAAAGCAATTAATCTTAACCCCAGCTATGTTAATGCCTATTTTAACCGAGGGGGAGTTTATTCCGATCGCCAAAATTATGCGGGAGCAATTGATGATTTTACCCAGGTGTTGCGCCTTAAACCTCTAGATGCTGAAGCTTATTACAAACGAGGATTTGTTTACTATAAATCCCAAAACTATCCTGCGGCAATTAAAGATTACACTCAAGTTATACGACTGCGACCGAATGATATTAATGCTTACCATGCCAGAGGGTTAGCTCGTGCTGCCAATAATGATTTACAAGGAGCAATAGCAGATTACACTCAGATGATTAAAATTGAACCAAAAGAGATAGATGGTTATTATAATAGAGGCAGAACCCGGTTTTTTCTGGGAGATTATCAAGGTTCTCTAGATGATTATAATCAAGTTATTGAAATAGATCCTAAAAATGAAGAAGCTTATGCTAATCGTTGTAGCACATACTTGAATTTAGCAGAGTATGAAAACGCTGTATCTGACTGTACTAAAGCAATTCAAATCAACTCTGAAAATGACATTGCCTATAATAATCGATGTATTGCTTATCTAAATTTAGAAGAGTATGAAAAATCTATATCTGACTGCACTGCAACAATTAAACTAGATCCTGAAAATCCTAAAGCTTATACAAACAGAGGTTTAGCTTATGCTACAGCAAATCAACCACAAAAAGCCATAGAAGATTATACTCAAGCAATAGCATTAAGTCCAAACAACGCTGAAGCTTATGCAAATCGTGCTAATGTTTACTCTGAAGAAGAAAATTATCAGCAAGCGATCGCTGATTATGCTCAAGCTATTAGACTTAACCCAGAATATGCTGCCGCTTATTACAATAGGGGGCTAGTTAGGGTTAATATCGGGGATAGAAAAGGAGCAATTAGTGATTTTGAAAAAGCAGCCCAACTTTATTTAGAACAAGGTCGTACAGGAGGTTATAGAGATGCTCAATATCAAATCGATAGATGGAAATAGAAAAGAGGGAGTATTCAATAATTAATAATTACCTCTTCTTAAAAAAAAGAGGATTGGTTAAAAGGAATTTTTTTGTTTTTTATCCTTGAAAGGAGAGGCTTTAAACCTTGATTTTTCGGTAAACATCAGAATAATAAACACGCTACTGGCTAATAATTATCAAAAAGGTTATTCTGAGTTTGTTAATTACTGAATAATTGAAGTATCACATCAGTATAGTATTCTTTTTTCAAATTGGTATAACAGATTTTTTCAGCAAACCCTAGTTATAAAACAGAATAATGTCGGATAAAAAAATTATTACACTATTAACTGATTTTGGATTAAAAGATGTCTATGTCGGTGTAATGAAAGGTGTAATTGCTCAAATTAATCTTAATCTAAAAATAATCGACTTGACTCATCAAATTCCTCCCCAAAATTTATTTGCTGCCAGATTTTGTTTGCAAAATGCTTATCCTTATTTTCCCCCAGAAACTGTTCATGTTTCTGTTGTCGATCCGGGAGTGGGGAGTACCAGAAGAGCGATCGCTATTCAACTACCCAATGGTTTTTTAGTCGGACCTGACAATGGTATTTTTAGTGGAATATTGGAAAATTTAGAAATAGAAAATATCAAGGTAGTTACGCTTACTAATTCTGAGTATTGGCGGACAAAAACACCGAGTACAACTTTTCATGGTCGAGATATATTTGCTCCTGTTGCTGCTCATCTTGCTAGCGGGGTAAAGTTAGAAAATTTGGGAGAAAAAATTAATCCAGAAAGTTTGGTTAAATTACCTTTAAATAATATTATTTTTACAGATTCAGGTATTGTGGGTTGCGTTCAGCATATTGACTATTTTGGCAATATAATTACTAATATTTCCAGTAGTTATGTTGTTGAGAAAAATTGGTCGGTTATTGTTAATAATAATGCTAATTTTTCACAGAATAGAAAAATATCTAGTGGCAATACTTATGCTGACTGTAAACCAGAGGAATTAATTGCAATTATTGGGTCTCATGGTTTTGTAGAAATTGCTACTAATGGTAGTAGTGCGGAGGATAAACTTAATTTAAAGTATGGGGATAAAGTTGAAATTTTTTGGTTTTAAATAAGGAATCAGCAGTAAGTAATTAAGGAACGTAGATAGAATTGAACTACTTCTATTAAGGGGGGGTATATGCTCTCTATTGCCAAGCTAGCCAGAGTGGTTTATTTTTTGGTGAATCTAATTGCTGAACTCGAATTAATAATAATTTTTCATGGGTGCTTGTCGAAAATGTAACTCATGCCATGCTTAAATCTGGATTTTTCCTAGCTGAGGATGTTCGAGTTCTATTTTTTGCTGTTTTTTGCTGTTCTGGTCTCGATATTTGCTTATCACTGAGTTTAAATTTTTTTCCATGTAATATCAAATCCGGTAGCATTGGTGTAATTAGATAAAGATGCTGGGGAGATGGGGAGATATACAAAGATTTAGCAATAACTGAAGATGGAACATTTTTTTATACCGAATTAAGGGGATTTGAGATAATAACAATTCCCATGCATTAACGCAAGACCTTGGATAACACTTCAGTTATTAAGTAATTAAACTAAGGTAATTACTTTTTTGTTAATTTGAGCAAATTTAACATTAATTATTCTTGTTTTTACTTCTCCCGTACGGACGTTGCATGCAACGTCTCTACCCCTACTCCTGTACGGGCGATTCGCGAATCGCCCCTACTCCCCGGCAATGGGAAAATGTAGAAAAGTTTTTGAGAAATGGTATAAGGGAGGACGACCACAACCATAAGAAGTTATCAGTAATACCAATTAGTATAATAGGTAGTCAGAAAATCACTAAACTCCTTAATCTGCTTCACCAAATCTTTTTTCTCATATCTGTTGATGGTCTGGATTTTTTGTATCCTTATACTTGATTTTATTTTCAACTATTTAGTCTAAACTCCAGGATATAAAAAACACCAAGAACTCGTCATCAAGTTATCATCAAAGGGCAAAAAAATTCCCAAAAATAACTAAAAGTTGGGATTTGAGCCATCTATTTTTCAGTAATTTTTTTCACTGAAGACAGAGGGATATTGCCAGATTTGGTTAGCATAAATATTGGTCTTACTATTTTTGGTTTTTGTCCAAAGTCCAAAACCTACAGATAAAGAAATTAAATCATTCTCCAACAAAAATATTAATCTTTGTATCAAAATTAAGATAAAATTAACCATTAATATAAAAAGCAGACAATTTATCTAAATATCTTGCAAAAACAACTCTAATGCTATCAAACGAGTTTCTAGAAACAATATGGCTAATACCTTGCTATGCCATAACTGGTGCAATTTTAGCCTTGCCTTGGTCGCCCGGAATTATTAAGCGCACTGGACCAAGACCAGCAGGTTATATCAATTTAATAATGACCTTCATCGCTTTGCTACATGGTTTAATTGCTCTGACAGCAAGTTGGAATCAACCTGCACGAGAACTATCAATACCCTGGCTACAAGTAGCACAGCTCGACATCAATATTTCTGTAGAAATATCTACCCTAACTATTGGGGCGACTATATTAATAACAGGTCTAAACCTTCTGAGCCAAATCTACGCGATCGCCTACATGGAAATGGACTGGGGATGGGCGCGTTTTTACTCCCTACTGGCATTATTTGAAGCGGGGATGTGTGGCCTAGTTTTGTGCAACTCCCTGTTCTGGAGCTATATTATTCTAGAAATTCTGACTCTGGGTACATATTTATTAGTAGGATTGTGGTATAGTCAACCATTGGTAGTCACGGGAGCAAGAGACGCTTTCTTGACAAAACGGGTAGGCGACTTATTTTTGTTGATGGGAGTAGTTGCTCTATTACCCCTGGCGGGAACTTGGAATTATACCGAGCTTGCTGAGTGGGCGAATACTGCAAACATTGCTCCCACTACTGCTACCCTATTAAGTCTAACTTTAATTGCGGGTCCTCTGGGTAAATGCGCTCAGTTTCCCTTGCATCTGTGGTTAGATGAAGCAATGGAAGGACCGATACCAAGTACAATTCTCAGGAATTCTCTGGTAGTAGCGGTCGGAGCTTGGGTATTGACTAAGTTGCAACCAGTTTTAGCTTTGTCTCCTGTAGCTTCTACGGTAATGATAGGAGTGGGAGTGTTTACAGCAGTTTGTGCTTCTTTAATTGCTATTGCCCAAATTGATATTAAGCGAGCGCTCTCTTATTCTGTCAGCGCATACATGGGTTTGGTATTTATTGCGGTTGGCACCGGTCAAGAAAAAACTGCTTTAATATTATTATTTACCTACGCTTGTGCGATGGCTTTGTTGATAATGAGTACGGGTGGAGTAATATTAAATTGTATTAGCCAAGACCTGACTCAATATGGTGGTTTGTGGTCTCGTCGCCCTATTTCTGGAATTTCCTATTTAGTCGGTGCTGCGGGATTGGTTGCTTTGCCTCCGTTGGGTAGTTTTTGGGCGTTGTTACAAATGGCAGATAATTTGTGGCAGACTCAACCTTGGTTGGTGGGGGTGTTGTTTGTGGTGAATGGGTTAACTGCTTTTAGTATTATTCGGGAGTTTGGTTTAATTTTCTGTGGTAAAACTAAGCAAATGACTGAGCGATCGCCTGAAGGTTTATGGGCGTTGGTTTTGCCGATGACTGTTTTGGCTGGTTTTACATTGCACATTCCCTTATTATTAGCACATTGGCAGTTATTACCAGATATTGCAACTATTAATAAACCTGTTGCTGGTTTGTTACTGTTATCCAGTGTCATTGGTTTTGGTATTGGTGGGTTGATTTATATAAATAACAAGTGGCAGAAACCAATTAAATTGCCTTACCAAGGAATACAAGACTTTTTTGCTTACGATTTTTACACGGTCAAATTGTATAAAATTACGATTGTTTTTGTAGTGGGTTTAGTATCAAAAATTATTTCTTGGATAGACCGTTATATTGTTGATGGAGTAGTTAATTTAGTCGGTTTCGCGACTATTTTTGGAGGTCAGGGTTTAAAATACAATGTTTCCGGTCAATCTCAGTTTTATTTGTTGACAATTTTGATTGGTCTTACCCTATTATTAAGTTGGTTAGCTGTCGGTTTATTCTAAAGAAAAAGGGAATAGGGAATAGGGAACAGGGAATAGTAAGCTTTCAAAGGGTTTTTCCTGCGGAAATGCTCCGCAAACAGGATTTATAAATGTCCTAACCTTGGCTTCGACTGCTATATAATCAGAATCATAATTAGCAGAATTTACGCTGAGGTACGAAAAACTAGAGCTTGAGATTGCTTCCCTGTCGGTCACAATGACGAAAATAAGTTATATTATAGCGCTACGCGCTAGGGAATAGGGAATAGGGAATAGTAAACGGTTAAAAGGTTTCAGGGTTTAGAAATGTCCTAACCTTAATGCGTAGTGCTATACGTAAGTCCTAATTAAGCTAATAATAGGATTTCATCTTCTGAAATTATCCATACTTCTCTGTCAAAAATTACAATTTTATGAGGCTACTATTTTATTATCTTTATCTCTCGCGGGTTTAATACCTCACTGTTTAAACAGTTCTTAAAATTGCTTGGAGTTTGTGGACTTAGAGGGAAAGTTCTTTGACTATCTCCATGCAATTTTCCATTCTTCCTTCTGCAATAATTCATGGCAATTTAATCGACCACAACTTAACAAAAAATTATGCTCAGTGTTTTAATCGTCATCCCAATTTTAGGGGCAATATTAGTAGGATTTTTCCCAGGAAATATTCCTGCGGAAAAATTACGAAAGGTTACTTTAGCAATAGCCGTATCTATCATAATTTGGACTGTACAAATTGCCGTCAAATTTGACTTGAATAATCCTAGTTGGCAATTTCAAGAAACATTTGCTTGGATTCCGCAATTAGGTTTAAACTATAATCTTGGAGTAGATGGTTTATCTTTACCCTTACTAGCTCTAAATTCTTTACTAACATTTATCGCAGTTTATGGCTACGGCAATAATATCGAACGTCCGAGACTTTACTATCCTTTAATTTTGTTGGTAAATGCAGGTGTAGCAGGAGCTTTTATCTCAGCAAATTTACTACTTTTCGTTCTGTTTTACGAACTAGAATTAATCCCCATCTATTTATTAATAGCAATTTGGGGAAGCGAAAAACGAGGCTATGCAGCAACAAAATTTCTCATCTATACCGCAGTTTCTGGAATTCTCATATTAGCAGGATTTTTAGGGATAACTTGGTTAAGCAATTCTCCTAGTTTTGACTATAACCTCATATCTACCGAATCGTTACCCCTAATAACTAAACTTATCTTACTAACAATTCTCTTAGTAGGATTTGGAATCAAAATACCACTCGTACCCCTACATACTTGGTTGCCAGATGCTTACGTCGAATCATCTCCCCCCGTTACCATTTTACTTGGTGGAATATTGGCAAAATTAGGCACTTACGGATTATTGCGTTTTTGTTTGGGGTTATTCCCCCAAACTTGGGAAATAGTCGCACCCGGAATGGCAATTATTGGTACCATTAGCGTCTTGTATGGAGCATTAGCAGCGATCGCTCAACAAGACATTAAACGGATGGTAGCCTATAGTTCGATTGGACACATGGGTTACATTCTCGTTGCTGCTGCTGCTAATACGCCCCTAAGTTTAGTGGGAGCGATCGCTCAAATGGTGGCTCATGGTCTAATTTTAGCGATTCTATTTCACCTGGTGGGTGTGGTAGAAACTAAAGTTGGTACTCGCGAGTTATCTGTTTTGAATGGTTTAATGAGTCCGGTGCGGGGTCTACCTTTCACCAGCGCTTTATTAATTATGGGTGGAATGGCAAGTGCAGGTATTCCGGGAATGGTAGGTTTTGCTGCCGAGTTTCTGGTGTTTCAGGGCAGTTTTTCTACGTTTCCAATTCCCACTCTTTTGTGTATTATTGCTAGTGGTTTAACTGCTGTTTATTTTGTGATTTTGTTGAACCGTACTTGTTTTGGCAGACTAGATAATAATACAGCTTATTATCCAAAAGTTATTTGGTCTGAACGTGCTCCTGCTTTAGTATTAGCAGTAGCGATTTTATTTTTAGGAATTCAACCTACTTGGTTAGTGCGTTGGACTGAAGAAACTTCCAATTTTTTAGTGCTTAAATCTCAAATAGAAATTCAGTCAATAAGTCAATATCTAAAGTAGGGAATAGGGAATAGGGAATAGGGAACAGGGAACAGGGAACAGGGAACAGGGAATAGGCAAAAAACAATTATTTGTTATCAAGAAATTCACCAGAA
>NZ_JBNHEP010000109.1:0-54248 GCF_050015995.1 Dapis brunnea BLCC-M229
CTTGCTGCTAAAAGCTCTGGGTCTTCTTAAGATTTGTTTTACAAACAGTCTCTAAAGCAGGTAGTCAGGGAGAAGAAGTATTACAATTACAAGGAGTTTTAAAGTTATTAGGATATTACTTTGGACAGGTAGATGGAGTATATTCTGACACTACTGCTGCTGCAGTTGTTAAATTTCAAAAATCTGTAGGATTAATGCCAAATGGAATAGTTGACCAAAATACCTGGAACCGTTTATTACCAGCAGCCAAAAATTATAATTATACCAATGGAACTACAATTCTAGAAGATACAAACTCAAATTGTAATTGTTCCCAAAATCAAACTTCACCTGCCACAACTAACGACTCTCACCTAAAAATTGAATCAGATACAGAAACCTCTAATATTCATTTGCCAATTCTAAAAATTGGTATGAGAGGTGATGCAGTTAGAGGATTACAACAACGCCTAAAAGTCCAAGGTTTTTTAAAGGGAAAAGTTGATGGAGTATTTGGCCCGAACACTCAAGCTGCTGTTAAGGCTGCTCAAAGAAAATATCAACAACAGCCAAATGGAATTGTAGATGCTTCTCTATGGATGACTTTACTACGTTAATCAAAAAACTGGTCAAATGTGGTAAGCTTACCAAAAAATTCGATCTAAAGCCTCGCCCTTTTAGGGCCACTTTTGATTGATTAAGTAGGAGAGATAAGCTATAGTATTATTGTCGCGGGAAGGCAGTCCGAGACATTAAACGGACGTAAAGGCAAGTGTAAGACTAGCTGATATGTTAGCAGCAGCCGATGAAACGTCAACCTCTCCTTGAGCTAAGGCTCAGTAGGAATTTCCTGGCCTAACAGCCCTGGAGGATGTCAAAGATGTAATTGTGCAACCTAAAATAAGAAACTCCGTGTGCCTAAATCAGAACGTAAAATTCTACTAGATTTTGAAAAGCCTCTGGCAGAATTAGAAAACCGTATAAATCAGATTCGTGAACTAGCTAAAGATTGCAGTAGTGTAGATGTTTCTGAGCAAATTCATCAACTAGAAGCAAAAGCAACTCAACTACGTCAAGAAATTTTTAGTGGTCTTTCCCCTGTACAAAGACTACAGTTAGCGCGCCATCCCAGGCGACCAAGCACTCTTGATTATATTCAAGCTATTGGTGATGAGTGGATAGAGTTGCATGGGGATCGTGGTGGTAGTGATGACCCAGCAATAGTAGGAGGTTTGGCCAGAATAAATGGAAGACCTGTAGTAATAATTGGTCATCAAAAAGGACGAGATACAAAAGATAATGTAGCTCGTAATTTTGGTATGGCCTCAGCAGGAGGATATCGAAAATCAATCAGATTTATGGATCATGGCAATCGCTTTGGAATGCCAATTTTGACATTTATTGATACTCCAGGGGCATGGCCAGGTATAGAAGCAGAAAAATTAGGACAAGGAGAAGCGATCGCCTATAATCTACGAGAAATGTTTCATTTTGATGTACCAATAATTTGTACAGTGATTGGAGAAGGTGGTTCAGGTGGAGCGTTAGGCGTGGGAGTAGGTGATCGATTACTGATGCTAGAGCATTCTATATATACAGTTGCTAGCCCTGAAGCTTGTGCAGCTATTCTCTGGAAAGATGCTGGCAAAGCTTCTCAAGCAGCAGATGCCTTGAAGATAACTTCCTGGGATTTAAAAAAGATAGGAATTATTGATGATGTAGTTCCAGAACCCAATGGTGGCGCTCATGCTAACCCGTTACAAGCAGCGGAAAATCTCAAAAAGGCCATATTGAAAAGTCTAGACGAATTAAGCCAGTTAAGCAGTCAAGAACGTCGAAAACAGCGTTATCAAAAATTCCGTTCTATAGGAGTATTTGTGGAAACCTAAAAAGGAAGACTATGAAAATTCTCAGAAGTTTTAATCCCACATTCCGCACTTAAATTGGTAACATGAAAATTAGTATAAAATCCTTAGCCTATCCCGTATTTATACTATATAAATTATCTTCATTTACCTCGATCGGGAGTCAAATTATCAGTTAAATATTAAGCACAAATACTGATTGAATCCTTGACTCCTATTGACCACTATAATTTTCTTCTTTCTTCTTGCTTTTGAATTTTGATTGTCTTGAGTGCGTCTTAGATTCTGGAGGGGCTGTGTGTGGAATTACTTCCGCACTTTATACGCCCCGTAGGAGACCTCAGAATTACGCACTCGCTTTTGACTTATATTTTATACTACATTTTCTGGTGCGGAATGTAGGTTTAATGGCTAGTTGAATAACCACAGATGGGTTTTAAGTAAGGACAAATATCCTATAACCAAGCAATCATTAACGTGATAAACTATATATTGTAGTTTGTTGGTGAAAATCCTGAACAACGGTCAGAAAGTATTTTTTAAAGGTATGATTGTTGAATGGCTATTATGATATAATAGAGAGTATTTCTAAAACCAAAAGGTCTGAATAAAGTAAAATATCAAAGATAGGCTTATAGCTAGATATTTTGTATAATTGAGGAATGTAGGAGTTTATTGAGAGGCTTGAAGCAAATAGATTTTATCCTATTTCTCAGCCATGTTCTCAATGTGGACATAGACATAAAATGGCGTTACACTTGAGAACTTGATCGATCTAGTTATAATCGTCTATGACCAGACAGATATTTTAACACCTCCGTCAAAACACGAACTCTATGGATTTGTTGATATGTGTTTGTTGAGGTGAATTCCCCACAATATTTAAGTTTGTGTAGGAAATTAGGTAAAAAATTGCTGAGGTAGTTCTCAATAAAGCAGAGAAGAATTTGCAAAACTCAAAACAATTTGGATAAGTACATATTATACCAGAACAGCATTGAGGATGTCAACTCAACTCAATAATTCTTTTGAAATTAATTAAAGCAATCTTAATTCGCTATTCAGGACAGACTTTCTGGCATAATTATTATAGTAGTATCTATGGTTTCGTTAATGACCAAGTATTTTCACAAGAGGGATGTCTAAAGTGTCAAGTAAATTTGGCTTTATAGCTCCTTATGAAATAATGACAAGAAAATCAAGAACTAATTAATTAGTGTTACAGCTAGTTATATCCAGTCTTGTCAATACCCCTCTATAGGATAGAGAAACTTATTGGGATCTATCTTAACTATATTAACTATGATAAAATTCCAAATATAGTTGAGGAGTCAATTCTCAATACTTTCCTGATACCAATTCAGACAGTAATTTACCTATTTTCTGATAACTAATGACTTGTGAAAATGGATTCTTGGTCGATGTCAAACTTACAGCAGAGAAATTGAAAAACTCTCATAGTTACAGTTCATTGCTTGTTAATAACACAAACTAATTAGTACCAATGAACTAAACAATTATGATTTAAGCTAAATGGCCTAGCCCAGGTTAGGTCAAGATACAACGTGCTTTTTTGAAATTCGATCCGAATCTATTATGACTCAAACTTTTTCCAACGGCTCCAATTCTAGCAAAAAACTTAGCATCAATGGTGTTAAAACTTCTGATGCAGATGTAACAGGTAAAATTTCCTATAGACCTGACCGTAGCTCTTCATCCAATGGTCAATTAATTAGGCAACAACCTTCTGCTGAAGAGAGTAATGAAGCAATGATGGAAGCAGTGCGGACAATGCTACTATCAGTAGGAGAAAATCCTGAGCGAGAAGGATTACTTAAAACTCCTAAGCGGGTTGCAGAAGCAATGCAGTTTCTGACTAGTGGCTACAGTCAATCCCTTGAAGAAATTGTGAATAATGCTATCTTTGATGAAGGTCATAATGAAATGGTTCTAGTTAGAGATATCAATCTTTTTAGTCTTTGTGAACATCATATGCTACCTTTCATGGGAAAAGCTCATGTAGCTTATATTCCTAATCAAAAAGTAGTAGGATTAAGTAAGCTAGCTAGGATTGTCGAGATGTACTCTCGCAGATTGCAAGTCCAGGAGCGACTAAATCGCCAAATTGCTGAGGCAATTCAAACAATTTTAGAACCAAAGGGTGTAGCAGTTGTAATTGAGGCTACTCATATGTGTATGGTAATGCGGGGGGTTCAAAAACCTGGTTCTTGGACTGTTACCAGTGCGATGCTTGGTGTTTTTGAAGAAGATCAGAAAACAAGAGAGGAATACCTAAGCTTAATTCGCCATCAACCTACATTCTTTTCATAAGTAGTAACTGAATTTAGTGGGACTAAGGAATTGAATAAGGAGTCAGAAGACGGAAGACAGAAGCTAGAATAATTAGCGGTCTGTATTAATTGAAAACCACCAAATCATCAAATTTGGTGGAATTCTTAAACCCATTGATACTCCTTTACTAGAAGCAAGCTACATCTGCCAGTCTGAAAGAATTCGCCAAATAAATTCTGACTCCTGAATTCTTTCTTGGTAACTTTTCTTATTTTCCCTTCTCTTCTACAATTATTTATAGGAAACCAGGTTGACAAGCTGAGATTCAAAGTAAATAACAAAGCCCAAAAAAAATATACACATCAAGAGATTTCTGATATGGCTAAACCAATCAAATTTGGAACAGATGGCTGGCGCGGTGTCATAGCTGATGATTTTACTTTTGAAAGGGTTGCTTTAGTAGCCCCCATTGCAGCACAAATCTTAGAAAAAAATTATGCTGATTCTACTAATAATAGTAAAACAGTAATTGTCGGCCATGACCGGAGGTTTATGGCTGAAGAATTTGCTCAAGTTGCTGCCGAAGCTGTTCAAAATGCAGGATTTGATGTTCTGTTAACGGATAATTATGCTCCTACTCCTGCTTTTAGTTTGGCAGCATTTCAAAAACAAGCTCTTGGGGCAATTGTGATGACTGCTAGTCATAATCCAGGGAAATATTTAGGGTTAAAAGTAAAGGGTGCTTTTGGTGGGTCGGTGCCTCCAGAAATAACTAAGCAAATAGAAGATTTATTAACAGTTGAAGCTGAAAAAGCTCAGGTTCAAGGAACCAAGATAGAAAGTTTTAATCCTTGGCCGAGTTATTGCGAAACTCTACAAAAAATGGTAGAGATTGACAAAATTAAGTCGGCAATTAATGAAGGAAAATTAAAAGTTTTTGCCGATGTAATGCACGGTGCTGCTGCTGGAGGTTTACAACAAATATTGGGTGTAGAAATTGAAGAGGTTAATGGTAATAGGGACCCTTTATTTGATGGTGGAGCACCTGAACCTTTGCCTCGTTATTTGAGTAAACTTTTTAAGGAAATTAAAAGTTATCGAGCGACAAATTCAGGAAAGTTAGCTATTGGGTTAGTGTTTGATGGAGATAGCGATCGCATTGCTGCTGTGGATGGTGAGGGTAATTTTCTCAGTTCTCAAATTTTAATTCCAATTTTGATTGAACATTTGACAACTAGACATGGGTTTAGTGGGGAGGTGGTGAAGACTATTAGTGGTTCCGATCTATTTCCGAAAGTGGCAGAGTTATACAAAATGCCAATATTTGAAACTCCTATTGGTTATAAGTATATTGCCGATCGGATGTTGTCAGCTCAGGTGCTTGTGGGTGGTGAAGAGTCTGGGGGTATTGGTTATGGTACTCATATTCCAGAAAGGGATGCTTTGTTGTCGGCGCTCTATTTGTTGGAAGCAGTGGTAATGTCTGGTGAAGATTTGAGTGTTATTTATGGCAAGTTGCAGGAAAAAACGGGTTTTAGTTCCATTTATGATCGGATAGATTTGCCTTTGGCTAATATGGAGGTGCGAGGGCGGCTGTTGGAGGAGTTAACAAATAATCCTGTGACGGAGGTTGCGGGAGAAAAAGTAGTTGATTGTTTGACTATAGATGGGTATAAGTTTCGGTTAGCTGATGGTCGTTGGTTATTGATTCGGTTTAGTGGTACTGAACCTGTTTTACGACTTTATTGTGAAGCTGCGGATATGCAGAAGGTGAAGCAAACTTTGGAATGGGCGAAAAATTGGGCGAATAGTATTTAGGAGTCAGGAGTCAGGAGGGATAGAAAGAATTTATTCACTTTTGTACATGACAATCCTAAATAGTTTGTAATATTTGATTGTAGGGGTTTGGTCTCCAAACCTAAACAAAAATGGGATGAAAAGACCAAACTTACAATTTTTTCACAAATCATTTCATACTGTTACTTGCTAATTAAGCGGACATGATATTGTTATAAATTTGAAGAATAGATAGGGTGGGTAAAGATTTGCTCACCCTATTACTAAATTTATAGAAAAATACGAAATGAAGGTTTAATTTTTGTAGTCTAAGTTAGCCTAAGATCAAAATTTCTTGCTTAACTTATGAATAAAATTGCTGTTGCTTTAATTAGTGGATATCAACAATACATTTCTCCTAGAAAAGGTTTTTCTTGTGCTCATAGAATCTTGTATGGTGATGAGTCTTGTTCCCATTACATTAAACGCATGTTTATAGAACAAGATTTTTCTGGAGCTATTACAGCAGCAAATCAAAGGTTTAAAGCTTGCAAAGAAGCTAATCAAATTTTGAAGTTAGGGGCAATTAGTAATTCTGAAAATGAAGAAGATTTTGATTTGAAAGATAAAGAAAATTTGGTGAAAAATAAACCGCCTAAGTTGAAATTAAAAGATAATTACAAGAGAAAATCAAATTGTAGTAGAGTTAGAAAAAATATTGATTGTTGCTCCTATGAAATATTGGAATGTGATGATTGTTTTCCTGAATTAGAATGTGGTAGTTGTAACTTAGATTGTAGTCCAGACTGTGGTAGTTGTGGTGGATGATTATCATGGATATTTTGGGCAAATATTAGGTCTATTTACCATTCATGTTAATCATAATGTTTGCTCATTCTACTACTCAATAGAGATATGATATAAGTATCTTTAACAGAATAAATATTTATATAGAAGAATGACAAATATTACTCTCACACAAACAACTCCTAAATTGCTAGTTGTCGCTACTGGTAATCCTGGAAAACTTCAAGAAATGCAGGAATATCTAGCAGATTTGAATTTACAATTACAATTAAAACCCAAAGATTTAGAAATTGAAGAAACTGGAGAAACTTTTCTGGCAAATGCTCGCCTCAAAGCAACTGAAGTGGCAAAATTTACTGGGGAATGGGCGATCGCTGATGATTCAGGATTAGCAGTTGATGCTTTGGATGGTAGACCGGGAATTTATTCTGCTCGTTATGCTCCTACTGTTGCCGAACAAATAGAGCGAGTCTTGACAGAGTTGGGAGATAACTCTAATCGTCAAGCACAGTTTGTTTGTGCTTTAGTTATTGCGAGACCTGATGGTACAGTTGCCTTGGAAACAGAGGGAATTTGTGGTGGAGAAATCTTATATACTCCTCGTGGCAATGGTGGGTTTGGTTACGACCCGATTTTTTATGTTCCTGCTGAAGAAAAGACTTTTGCGGAAATGTCTGGGGAAATGAAGCGATCGCTCTCTCATCGCGGTCAAGCTTTTAAAATATTATTGCCTCAGATAAAAGCTATGTTTGGCTAGTTTTGTATATTAAACATCTCCAGAAAAGAGGTAGCAGGTAGAAAGAATTGATGATTTATGTCTCATAGTTGATTTGATTTTTTATTATTGGAGATGTCTATTTCTATAAGTGATAGTTTTTCTCAGCCTTTGGCAGTATCGTAAAGAGAAAAAACTGAAGGTAATCCTACTCTACAACATATAACTAGAGAGTTATTAAAAAAGCCAAAGTTAGCTAAAGATCACCTGCGCTATATTCTGAAAAAATTAGGTGAGCAAAACAAATTTTTAGTGCTACTTTTAGATGATTATGATGCGACTTTTCGTTCCCATTCTCAGTATACTGAAACTGATGTAGAAATATTCTTGAGTGAGTGTAGAAATTTAGCTTATCACTCCTCAGAAAGAAAGTATCTATCAATGATTGTAACTTCATTACGACGCTTGAATGAAACTGGCCCGAGTCTAACACCAGAAAAATCTCCTTGGTATAATCATTACGCATTTCAACAATTAAAACCATTGACTCAAGAAAATGTAGATAGTTTATTGAATAAGATAGAATTAACATCGAAACTAAGAGAAGGAATTGAAGAAATTGCTGGTGGTAATCCAGCTTTACTACAAAATTCGGGGTTTATTTTACACAATAAGAGACGCTCTGGAGAAACTATCACTGCTGAGATACTTGCTAGAGATTTTGTAGCAGCAACAGAGCATTTTTTTCAAGATACATGGCAACTTGCTAATGAATTAGAGCAAACTCTGTTAATGTTAATTGCATTGTCTAAGTTGGCAGGCCGTGTGCAAAATAAACGCTATGATTTAGGTGATATTAATGTTATTTTTAGTCAGAAAGAACGAGAATTGATTGATTTAGAACAAAGGGGAGTAATTAAACGAAGTATAGAACAAGAAAATCAAGTTTATTTATTTTCTTCAACAATTATGGAGTGGTGGGTAATTAAAGAAATTGAAAATACTAATGCAGAAACACTTAAACAGAGAGAGAAAGTATTTCTCAATTTGATGAGTCATCAACAAGCACAAAAAGTAACAAATGTGATTAAGTATTTGTCAGAAAATAAAGAAGCTACAAAATCTATCGTGAAATGGGAATGGAAGCTATCAAGATGCTTTGCATAATTTTTATAGTTCCTTAATTTAGATATGGAAAAGATTATTTTTCTGTTAGTTGGTAATAGTAAAAATATAATTCCTACAAAAACTAATAATTAATATGAAATCGGTAATAAACAAGCGAAATCCTTATATTATTGGTCGTTCTATTGATGAACCAGAACTGTTTTTTGGTCGAGAAAGTCTGTTTCGCTTTATTGAAGATAATTTGAATAATAATCAAAAAGTTATTCTACTCCATGGTCAAAGACGCACAGGTAAATCTTCTGTATTACAGCAAATTCCTAAAATGGTAAATTTGGGTAATAAATTTGTTTTTATCCTGTCAGATTTTCAAGATAAAAGTCAATGGTCTGTCTATCAAATTATCTATAAACTTGCTCAAGAAATTTTTGAGCATCTGGAAATATCTACAAATGACTTAGCTTCAATTCAAGATTTAGAGCAAGACGCAGATAAATTCAGTCAATTATTAAATCCGATATTCCAACAATTGGGTAATAGAAATTTAGTATTATTACTGGATGAGTTTGATGTGTTAAACAGCAACAATAATGACTCAGGATTTGAAGAATTCTTTGGATACTTAAAGCGAATTGTATTTCAGGAGAAGCAACTTTTTATTATTCCAGTTGTAGGAAGGCGACTAAGTGATATGCCGAAACTTTTGGAATTGTTTAAAGGTGCGCCTCACCTGAGAATAGGATTGCTAGATAGATTAAGTACGCAGAGGTTGATTACAAGACCTGTTATGGGTTTACTGCAATACAATGAGAGAGCAATAAACGAAATTATCAAACTTTCAGCAGGACATCCTTACTTTACACAAGCTATATGTTACGCTCTGTTTGCACAAGCACGGGAAAAGGGAAAAGGTGAGATTTTAGCGAGTGATGTAGACAGAGTTATAGATAATGCCATTGAGTTGAGCGAAGCAGGGTTAGTTTGGTTTCGGGAGGGATTATTGATTCCAGAAAGAGTAGTATTCTCAGCAGCAGCAGTAGCTCAAGAGAAAGCTAGGCAAAAAATGTCACCCCCAGAAGACCCTCTAAAGCTGCTAACAACTATTGGAGTTAATATAGAGCAATTACGTCAAGCACAACAAAATTTGATTGACAATGATTTTTTAGATGCAGATGGTAATAGAGTTACAGTTGAGTTTGTTCGTCGTTGGTTTGTCAAATATTACCCACTACAGTCACAAATATGGGAACTGGAGAAACTCGATCCTGAAGCTGATTATTACTACGAAAGAGCTAATATATGGAAGAACCGAGGGAATATAGATGATGAGTTATACCACTATCGTAAAGCTCTAGAACTTAATCCTAACCATTTTAGTGCTTTATTTCGCTTGGCTGAAGCATATCGAAGAAATCAAACATTTCCGGAAGCATTAGAACTATATGAACGAGCTTACAAAATTAATCCGCAACGTGTGGAAGAGAAATACATAGAATCATTACTAGGTTATGGTGATAAATTTTCCCAAAATTATCGTTTACTTGAGAGAAATTTCAGCTTAGTTAAAAGGCTCTATGAAAGAGTATTAGAAATTGATCCTAAGAATACAGAAGTCCTAGAGAAACTTGAACTCCTGAAAGCTAAGGAAAAATATATAAATATTCCAGTTTCTGATGATAAAAAGTCGAAGCAAATACCAATTAGTTTGCTAATTTTGACAGCAGCTTTAGCAGTCCCCCTACTGATTGGAATAGGAATATTTGTGGGATTAAAACTTCAACCAGTTCCAGATTATTTATCCGGAAGATTAGACTGGAAGCAAATAAGAGAAAGATTTAGTAGTGGAGAACGAACACTATTTGATAAGACTATTAATGAAAATTATAATGATAAATTTTTAAGTTGTAATCAAAAATTTAAAAATAAGAATTACGATGAAGCAGGTAATTGTTTTCAAGAACTTGTCAATGCTAATCGGAACGAACCAGAACCGTTGATTTACTATAACAATTCTCTGGCTCGTAAGCTTGATAATCCTCTAACTATAGCTGTAGTTGTACCAGTAGATAAGAATAGTGAAAGAGCCAAAGCAATTTTGCGAGGTGTTGCTCAGGCACAAAATGAACATAACCAAAGTAAATACTTCTCACCAACTGTTAGGTCGGTGGAAATTATTATTGCCAATGATAGTAATGACGATAAAGTATCTCCAAAAGTAGCTCAAGGAATAGTTACAAATCAAGAAATTTTAGGGGTAATAGGACATAATTCTAGTAATGCTACTAAGGCAGCATTAAAAGTATATGAAAAAGAAAAATTGCCAGTTATTTCTTCTACTAGCACAAGCACAGAATTGAAAAGTGACACTTTTTTTAGAACAGTGATTGATAACTCTGTACTAAGTAAAAAACTAGCTGAATATGTCCAATCTCTACCTATAGAAAAAATTGTGATTTTTTATAACCAGCAAAGTTCATTTAGTAAAATTATAAAGGAATTTTTTGAGTTTTACTTAAAGGGTTTGAAGCCTAGCATACAGGTTAAGAGTATATACTTAAAACAACCGTTTTTTGATATCAACAAAGAACTTCGAGTTGCCGCAGATAACCAAGTTAATGTTGGTATGATCTTTTCTGATTTAAGCACAATTGACTTAGCAATTAAGATTGCTATAGCTAATTATACATTGCCAGAAAACCAAAAATTAAGGTTATTAGGTGGCGATACTCTTTATAATTGTGAGACCTTAAACAAAGGTCAGCAAGCAGTTAAAGGTTTGATTTTGGCAGTACCGTGGTTTAAAAAATTACCAACAGCAAAACCATTTGTAGATCGAGCAATAGGTCAGTGGGGAGGAGAAGTTGGTTGGCGTACTGCTACCAGTTATGATGCAGCAAAGGCTTTTATTTATGCTTTGTCTAAGTCAGGGGATAATCCCAGCAGGTCTACAGTTTTGAAAAGACTTAAAGAAGTAAATCTTCAATCTAATGAAACCTCTGGACAAAATCTAAGATTTAATCCAGACGGTGAAACTACTGGTCAAGCAATTCTTGTTGAAGTTTTTGAATCTGAAAATCCAGCTTGTTCTAATTTAGATTTTCGTTTAGTAGAGGAGTAGTGTCACCTAATTTAACTTTCAGCGATCGCTAATAACTGAAATGCCTTCAACCCGACTTACTAAAAACTAAGACGTTATAGTTTTTGCATATACTAACCTATTTTTAGATTATAGCAAATATTTACTCAAAATGAACTTATACTTAGGACTGGATTTTGGTACTTCGGGAGCGCGTGCTGTGGTTATTGACTCTAATCATCAAGTTAAAGCACAAACACAGTATGTTTGGGAAAATGCTCAGGAAAATAAATTGCCTCATGTTTGGCAAAAAGCTTTATTTTGTCTCATTTCCAATATTCCCCAGGAAATGCGAAGAGAGATTCAAGCGATCGCTATTGATGGTACTTCGGCAACTGTACTATTGTGCAATAGTTATGGTAAACCTGTGACGGAAGCACTTCTTTACAATGATAGTAGGGGAGTGGCAATGATGGATAAGTTAAAAAGTATTGCTCCTGATAATCATCCTGTTATTAGTGCGACTTCCAGTTTGGCAAAGTTTTTATGGTTGCTTGAAAATATTTCTTTGTCAAATCAAAGTTATTATTTTTTGCATCAAGCTGACTGGTTAGGGTTTTTGCTGCATGGAAAGCTAGGAGTGAGTGACTATAACAATGTTTTGAAAATGGGTTATGATGTGGGCGAATTATCTTATCCAGACTGGTTGACTAATTTTATTAATTCTGAAGTTGGGAAAAATATCCGGTTACCAGAAGTAGTTACACCAGGTGCGACTGTCGGGAATATTACAACAGAAGTAGTTAATAATTTTGGTTTGTCTCCTGAATGTGTTGTTTGTGCAGGTACAACAGATAGCATTGCTGCTTTTATCGCCAGTGGTGCTAATACTCCAGGAGAAGCAGTAACTTCTTTGGGTTCGACTCTGGTGTTAAAACTTTTGAGTCGTACTAGAGTTGATGATGCTAAATATGGTATTTATAGTCATCGTCTGGGAGATTTGTGGTTAGTCGGTGGTGCTTCTAATACTGGAGGTGCTGTTTTACGACATTTTTTTACTGATGCGGAGTTGGAAAGTTTGAGTAAACAAATAGCTCCTAATATTAAAAGTGGGTTAGATTATTATCCTTTGTTGGAGAAGGGCGATCGCTTTCCTATTAATGACCCGGAATTATTACCAAGATTACACCCTAAACCAGAAAATCCCGTGATGTTTCTTCATGGTTTACTTGAAGGTATTGCCAAAATTGAATTACGAGGTTATGAATTGTTGCAAGCATTAGGCGCAGCTACCCTCGCAAAGGTCTATACTGCTGGAGGCGGTGCTAAAAATTCTACTTTTACAGAAATTCGGGGACGGTATTTAGGAGTACCTACGATGAAAGCTGTTTATACAGATGCAGCTTATGGTAGTAGTATTTTGGCTAAGAAAGCTCTGGAAAAGGTGAGTAGGTAGTAGGCAGTTAGAGAATGGGGACTCGACCGCACTTTAATTGAGGCAGTATGTAGTACCTCGTCTAGCTTGAAAATGTGGGTAAAGAGCGAGTCAATGAAGACCTCTCCCCCAACCCCTCTCCTGCAAGGAGAGGGGAAAGATTTTGCCCACAATTTTAGTCTGGACGCGCTAGTAGACTTAATTTCCTTGCCTAGGCTTAAATTAATATGAAATACTAAAATTTTTGCTACAAATACTTAGGCTATTTTAAGGAGTCACGATTCAGTAGAAATAGCCTATATATCATTTATTTATTAGAGTTTAATTCTGTTTTTAGTCAAATCGAATTTCCAAGTAAAGTCTTTTAAGCCAGAAAATTATTCGTAGCATTCTTTTTGATATTAGGGAACAGGGAACAGGGAAGAGGGAATAGGGAATAGAGAATAAATTAAAGATAGGTGTACCTCATTAGTCTGAGAAAAACTATATATATAGCAATCCGCGCATAGGTTGCGGGTAATCAAAAAGTAGATAAAAAAACTGAAACTCCCACCTGTTCCCAGTTAAGTGTTCCCTCTCTTGGTGCGCGTTCCCTTGCGTCTGTCGCCGACGCGGGGTCGCACCGCTGTTCCCTAAAAGCGATAAGATTTTTATACACAAATATACAGGGGATTGCTATATTCTATGCAATAACATAATTAAGTTAAATTAGTGATTTTCTGAAATAATTATTTACGAATTACTAAATATTTGAAAATATCTAATTTTTTATAGGTGAATATACTTATATGATTGAGGCGAAATTTATGTAAATAAGTGTGAATAAATAGGTTACTTTAGGAGTAATTTTAGGGGATAATAATAAGTATCGGGTTGAGGTTCATTTTATGAACAATGTTGTACTCGGCCGAAACAACAAACTTGTTGCTAAGGTCGCTAAATTAAGTGGAATGAGTTCTGTTGAAGCCGCAGAATCATTAGCAGCACTAGAAAGATTTACCACTGCAGATTTCCGCAAAATGAGACGGGCAGATAGAGAAGGAAAAAACGAAGGCAACGTTAAAAAGCTTAACAATTTTATGCACAAAATGCCCTATTATGATGGTGATATTTATCGGGGTATGTCTTTTAGTGAAAAATCAATAAAATCTTTTATTCAAAAATTAAAACCACACGGAGATTATACTTTAGATTCGGTTACCAGTTTTACTTCCGATCCAAAAGTTGCTGAGACTTATTCCGGTCATTGTTACCCAGTAGTAATTCGGGTAAAACATAATCATTCAGGAGTTCCCATCAGTGATTTCTCGGCTATGTATAGTGAAAGAGAGGTATTAGTTCCTAAAGGTACTAAATATGAAGTAACTCATGTACCCAAGGAAGTTAAATTAGGGGAAGTAAATTATATTGACCTGGAAGAAATTTCTCTCGAAGGGGATGATTTTGATCGTAATTAATTAACTTGAAAATAGCAAGTATAGCGCTACGCGCAAGTCAAAAGTTAAAAGCGAGTGCGTAATTCTGAGTAGACCTCAGAATGTAAGACGCACTCAAGACAGTTAAAAGTCAAAATTTAAAAATTAAAAGTTAAAATTAAGCAATTAACAATGAACAATTAATAATAATGAACAATTAATAATTAATTATTCGGTAATCTCTGATTCTTACTGAATTAGAGTAATTTTTATGATTAGTAGACAACAAAGTAGGGAAGTTGTATACAACTTCTCTACAGGTTTATCATTTTTTTTTAATGTGGTTCATTGACCTGAAAACTGCGGTCAAATATTTTTCCTCAATAGTGAGGTATATAACAATCAGGAATCAGATGTGAGAATTGAAGTTTTTCTTAAAAGAATAGATTATAGCAGTTATCTTATTTATATATATTCATTTTTTCCTTCTTCTCTGTTCCCTGTTCCCTAAAAATTTCCAATATCTCACAAAGTAAGCATTCAGCCGTCAGCTTTCAGCTATCAGCTAAAGAAAGAAAGAAGTAAGAAAAGGAGGAAATAAGGAGAGGCTTTAAACCTTAATTATTCGGTAATTACTACTACTCATAAATTATTACAATAAATCATCTAAATATCATAAATTAAGTTTAGGATAAAAATTCGTAGCAAATTAGATTCATATCAGGAGTTTTCGGTAGCAAAATTAATCGGATTTTTATCTATAGCTTTCTGATTTAGGGAAAAATTTTGCTTGATTCAGAGCTGTACTTAATATGAAGGAACTTAGGATAAATTTTAACTTTAAAAATCGTCTCCTATCAAAAATAAAACTTATAATAAGGTAATACTTTATTTGACAATTTCTTTTACTTTAGTATTTTTCCCAAAATCCTACCACCTAAAACCTGGATAAATTATTGAACTGGTAAGAAAATAGTCATTATTTCTCCCTTAGTTGGTCGTTGTCGAATTACTAATTTTCCTCCTATTGCTTGAAACAAATTTTTAGTCACTTTTAAATTCAAACTTAGACTACCTGTTTCTGGTTGAAACATTAATAAATGACCAATAGATTTAAAAGGTGTTTTTGTGGAACTGGTGAAAGGTGAGTGACTTTTTCCACCTACATCAGAATCAGATTTAAGCTGTAATTTGAGTTGATTTCCAGCTAACATTACCTCTACCTGTATAAAATTATCGGGAGGTAAATTTCGGGAAAAATTTTCAATCAAATTTCCTAATACTTGGTCAAGCATAGTAGGGTCACTAATAACGGTTGGCATTTTTGGAGGTAAAATAACTTTCAAAGTATGATTTCTTTGATTTGCTTTTTGTTGCCAACGAGGTATACTCTTTTGAAAGACTTGAGCTAGAGGAATAGTTGTTAATTGTAGGTATGGATGTTGTTGCTTAAAGGGTTGCTGAGTTTCTAATTCTACTGCTCTAAAAATCAGATTAAAACGTTCTATTTGAGAAGTACATTCAGCATCAATCATTTGTAAACGCTTTTTGATTACTTCCTGATTTAGATTAGGACGTTTTAATAAAAGGCGAGTTAAAGTCTGAATTGTTGCTAAAGGAGTTTTGACTTCGTGGGCGATCGCTTGTAACAATTCCACATCAGGAGTTTTTAGATTGTTAATAGTAGATTTTAGTGATGTAGTAGTTTCTTTATTTTCTCTATTTTTGCTAGGATTATTAACTTCTAATGCTTCATTTTTACTATCTACATTTGGTAAATTATCCAATAACAAACGACTAAACTCCATGACAATTTTGTAGTCAGGAGCAAGAGGTGAAAACTCATCAAACAGATTATCAAAAATAGCTAATCGCTGAGAATATTGAGAAATAAATTTTTGCTGTTTATCAATATTTATAGCCTGAAAATATGTCGGCAATACTATTCTTTTGCGCAAGACAATCCATGCTTTTTTGACTATCTCTGGGTCAAAAGAAAATAGAAAAGCTGGTGTATTATCTAAATTTTTGCCTAAGACCATTATTAAACTAAATTCAGCAGTTAAAACTAAACAAAACTGCTCATTTGTTATTGGATCTTTAGTCGATAAAGGTAATATTGGTATAGTAGCAGGTAAGGAATTAATACTATCTGCTGCTGGTAATAGAGGTAAAGTTTGCCATCTCAAGATGGATAACCAGTCTAAACCTTCTGGTATTTCACTTGTAAATATTGATGTAGAAAAACTGCTAGTTAAAACAGGATTTGTTAAGACAGGAGTAGGACTAGATAATACTAATCCACGATATGATTTGAGATGAGAAATTAAGGAATTAGAAGTAGGGAATTTTGAACTAGTTTGAGATTCCCAATTTTCGAGCAAAGGAGTAGTTTTGTGGATTCCTTTATTTTTGTCAGTTTTCATCATCTCTTGATTTTTTGAATCTTGAGAATCTGAGATTTGTAGTGACTTTTCCAAGAGTTGATTAACTGCAGCAATGGCACTATACCATTCCTTTTGAGCCTTTAAATATAAATGTTGATTTCTCTCTGTTATAGAAGGAGGAGGATTTTCCCTTGCCAGTTCTATTTTTATTGCAGACAAATCATTATTTGACCTCTCTAGGGCAAAAATGTCACTTAAAGTTGGTAATACATATTTGTAGTTGTCCATTTTTTTCCAAAAATAAATGAATAAATAATTTTAATTTATTAATTAATAAATTCATACTTCTACAGAGTCTTTAATATTCTCTGATTAGTTGTCTCTATAGAAGTAGACTTTACTTAATACTTAGGGTATCGGCATTCATCCATTACTTATGTTGGTATAACCGAACTAAATCACCGCAATCTCCGCTATTATGATCGAGTCATTTCAGTTATCAGTTATCAGTTAACCTCCTATGGTCGGAACTGGGTTAACAGTACCTCTAGCTGAAGCATCGGGATTAACATCAGGAATAGTCTCTTTTTTTTATCCCTTTAAAAAGGGAGGCTAGTGACCACAATTTTTCAGTAATAGGAAATAGGGAATAGGGAATAGGGAATAAGGAATGGGAAACTAGAAAAATTAAATTTGATAATTTTTATATCTGGCTAACAGAAGTTTCCTATAACTATTTATTTATAACTATTTAACAACAGATAATATATAGCAATCTGCCCATTGATTGTGACAATTTTTATAATAGTTAATTTGAGCTGAAAACCTTGAAAATTCTGTACGTCGCCAAGGAGACGGCTTCCCTACCTGACTCCTGACTTCTGTACGGGCGTTTCATTTCGCTCCGCGTTTTTCATGTCGGCGACAGCCGAAACGTGCGTTATGCGTTAGCTAAACAGCCCTTTGCTGGCGCAAAGCTCCCCTAACGCCCCTACCACCAAAATATTACAACTTAAATAGGATTGCTATAGTCCATAATTTGACAATTATACTCGCACTTCAGCAACGCCGAAAAAACTTGATAATACTATGGATGAAAAAAGAATCTTACAAATTACTAATAGGATATAGAAACTTCATTTACGATGCTGGCAATATGAAAATTTACTTACTGCCTAAAACCTAAAACCTACCAACTAAAATTTATTTGTACCAAACATTTATCAAACTCGTATAACTATGAGTTTATAGAATATAAAAACTATTTAAGGTCAAGCAAATAATCAATGAATTATTACTCAATTGTTTCTGAATATATTATTCCTGACTGATGCTCCTTTTTTCCACAATGATTGATCGACAAAAAATCTAACCATAGTTGAGGAAAGTAGTATAGTGAAGGTTGAAATTCAGTTAATACTTGAGTCTAATAGCAAAGTTTAAAGAATCTCGATCAAGGTTTCAAAGATATCAACGCTAAAGCTGATAATTTCTAATATTTAAGGGTATATAAAAATTAAAATAATCACCTCCTATTATACTAATGTTAGTTAACAGTAAGAATATAAATGCCCATATCACTAACTGAAGCCAAAAATCTATTATCTGACCTGCTCGCTAATTATAGTCATCAAGTAGATTATTTGGCCATTCGCCTAGAAGAATCCCAAGGAACAGATATTCTCTTGCGAGGCCACAAAATAGAAACCCTGAGTGAAGGTATTTCCATTGGCGGCCAAGTCCGAGCTTGTTATAAAGGAGCCTGGGGTTTTGCCAGTTTTAATCAAATATCTACCTTGAAAGAGAGAATAGAAGAGGCGATCGCTGCAGCCAAACTTATTGGGAAAGAAGAGACTATTCTAGCTCCCATACCAATTATTCAAGCAACTCATGTAGTTTCTCTCATAGGTAAAGACCCTCGTCAAATATCTTTAGCCAATAAAAAAGAACTCTGCGAACATTATGGCCAAGTTCTGCGGAGTGTTGACCCTCGAATTACTACTGTATCTGTGCGTTATGGCGATAGTACCCAGAAAGTAATTCTTGCTACTTCGGAAGGAACCATGCTAGAACAATCTTGGACAGATATGGAAATGCGCTTTGCTGCTACTGCCAGGAATGGGGAAACCGTACAAACTGGTAGGGAAACTACTGGTTCTCGCAAAGCCTATGAAGATTTAACTAATTTGGACAATCAAGTTCGTAGTGCTGCGGAGAGAGCTGTTAATTCTCTAGCTTTACCGATCGTTCAAGGTAATACTTATACCGTAGTTATTGACCCTATTCTTACGGGTCTATTTGTTCACGAAGCTTTTGGTCATCTCTCGGAAGCGGATATGGCATACGAAAATCCCGATCTATTAGAAGTTATGACAATTGGTCGGAGATTTGGTCCTGAGAACTTACAAATATTTGATGGTGCGATGGTACCACCTATACTAAATGGAGAAGAGGGAGAAGTACATCGAGGTAGTTATATTTATGATGATGAAGGTACTTTAGCAACTACTACTCAGTTGATTAAAGATGGAGTTTTGGTCGGGCGTTTGCATTCGCGAGAAACTGCGGGGAAACTGGGGGAGACACCTACAGGTAATGCACGTTGTCTTGATTATCATTATCCACCTCTAGTTAGAATGACTAATACTTGGATAGCACCAGGAAATACTCCTGTTTCAGATTTATTTGCTGATATTAAGGAGGGAGTTTATGCTCGTAACTGGTTTGGTGGCATGACTAATGGGGAAATGTTTACTTTTAGTGCTGGGGAAGCTTGGATGATTAGAAATGGTGAGTTAGCTGAACCGGTGCGGGATGTGACTCTTTCTGGAAATGTGTTTAATACTTTGGCAGATATTGAAGCGATCGCGGATGATTTTTATTGGGATGAGTCTGGTGGTTGTGGCAAAGGTGGGCAAAATGGTTTACCTGTTGGTTGTGGCGGACCAAGTTTACGTCTTAGGAATGTTGTTGTTGGTGGAGATGCTTCTGAAGTCAGAAGTTAGAAGGAAGAAAGAGGGTTGAGAGATGGGGAGGTGGGGAGATGGGGAGATGGCACTCAGATGGAACATTTTTTTATACCAAACTCGAGCGAATTTGATATAACCCCTGGTGAAATGACTCCTTTGCCAAAAACCTGTACCGCGTGCAAAGATACCAAATAGGTTCTATAGCAGTCAAACCAAAAGGCGGGGACATATCAAATGCTTAAAATTCAGAAAACGCCAGATTTTTCCTTCTGCCTTCTGCTATATAAAACACAAATGTACTAAGGATAAAAATCTAATGACCTCTCCGCCTCTACTTCGACGAGAAATTGGCGTGTTCGGCGCTACCCTTATGGGTTTAGGTTCAATTGTCGGTACTGGAGTATTTGTCAGTATTGGCATTGCTGCTGGTCTTGCGGGTCCATCGGTAATTATTGCTGTAGCGATAGGTGCTGTTGTTGCTACCTGTAATGCTTTTAACAGCGCCCAGTTAGCAGCAAACCATCCTGTGAGTGGCGGTACTTACGAATATGGTTACAAATATCTAAATCATTGGTTGGGTTTTATTGCTGGATGGATGTTTCTCCTTGCGAAAAGTGCTTCTGCTGCTACTGCTGCTTTGGGTTTTGCTGGTTATTTGCTTAATGCTTTTGGTGTGAATAGTCAAACTTGGTTGGTGTTGACTGCTTTAAGTGCTGTGGTTGTATTAACTATTGTTGTGTTAAGTGGAATTCGTCGCTCTAATTTTACTAATATTATTATTGTTTCGATTACGTTATTTTCTCTAGCTGTATTTATTTTGGCAGGAATACCTAAAGTAGTCTTGTCTGGAGAAACAAATTTAACGCCTTTTTTTCCAGGGGATAAACCTATAGCATCTTTACTACAAGCTGCTGCTCTAATGTTTGTTGCTTATACTGGTTATGGTCGTATTGCAACTTTAGGTGAGGAAGTTAAGGAACCACGACGTACTATTCCCAGAGCGATCGCCGTAACTATGATTGTTACCTGTATTTTATATATATCGAGCGCTCTAATTACTGTGGTAGTTGGTCAAGAAGTAATTCAAAAATTATCTCAAGCAGATGTAAGTCTAGCTGCACCTCTAGAAGTTATTGCCAGATCGGGTTTAGGTGTTCCTGTAATTCCTAAGTTAATTGCTGTTGGTGCTATTACGGCAATGTTGGGAGTGCTGTTAAATCTGATTTTGGGTTTGTCGCGAGTTTTGTTGGCAATGGGGAGGAGGCGAGATGTACCTAAAGTTGTTGCTAGGTTGAATAGTGGGCAAACTACACCTTATATAGCTGTGGTAGCAGTAGGAGTAGCGATCGCTTTTTTAGTTTTAATTGGGGATGTGAAAACTACTTGGTCTTTTAGTGCTTTTAATGTTTTGATTTATTATGCTATTACTAATTTTGCTGCTCTCCAACTTTCTCCCGAAGAAAGGCTTTATCCTCAATGGTTAGGTTGGGTAGGTTTAGCTTCTTGTTTATTTTTAGCTTTTTGGGTAGAACAGCAAATATGGTTAGTTGGTTTAGGGTTAATTCTTGTTGGTTTAATTTGGCATAGTTTGATTCATAGATTTATAACTGATTAGATTTTTCAGCAGTTTCTTGTTGAATTTTTCGCCTAAATTTATCTGCATTATAGAAACTATAGAGGGTATCCATAAAAAAAGGCGTTGTTGAATAAATGTATTATCTTATAGGAGTCAGAAGTCAGGAGGTAGAAAGAAGTTTTTTTCCTAACTAAGTAGTGGCGTGCCTAGCTTGAAAATGTGAGTTAAAAAACCTAACCCCCCAACCCCACAACTATCCCCCCTTACCCCACGAGTGAAAGCTATTCATTACCCACATATTTCTTAATATAAAATTTGACAAAATTGACAAGTTATGAATTAAGTCTGACTTCGGCTTTTTTCGGAGATAAATGTATGAAAAAATACATTTTTTTGTGATAATTTAAGTAGTTTTATTTAGCTACTATGATTCTTTCTCCTTTCTCCCCTGCTCCCTTCTCCCCCTCTCCCCACAAGCTTTTCAGGAGTTATGGGTAATGGATAGTTGTAGGAGAGGGGTTGGGGGAGAGGTCTTCTAGGTCTTCGCTCCTAACTCACAATTTTAGTCTAGACACGCCACTAGGGATAAATAGCTATGATTTACACTCTTATTTTGGATAAAAACTTACATTATTGGGAATTTCATACCTAAAATCAGCAACGCCAGTTAAGTTTAATAGTTGATTTTTTCAAGTCACGAAGGGACAAAAGTTTAAACTTATCCCTAACTATTAAACTATTAGGTTAAGTTATGAGGTAGCGTTTCTCAGCCTAATGAAGTACACCTATCTTTAATTTGTATTCTATTTCCCGTTCCCTGTTCCCTAAAACCAACGAATTTTGTACCTCACGAGCATGGGAATTACTGTATACCTATTAGACATCTCCGATAATCAAAAATCAAATCAATCCCATACGCAAAAATTATCAATTCTTTCCCCCTACTTCCTGATCCTTACTCCCTACTCCCTCTTTTCCGGAGAGGTCTACTGATACTGAAACATAGTTTCAATGCCACTCTGAATAATATTCATAAGAGTGGCACAGATTTACTGGTTTAGAAGTCCGAAGACTACTGGATAATACCAAAATAGTAGCCTGCAACAACAAAGTTGATGGCAAGTAGTATTAAAGCCCAAGTTGCACGAAAAGAATATTTCATCTAAATTTATTCTCCATATTTTTATAGGGATCAAGATAATATTATCATGTAATTGATTCAATTCCACATAAATTTAAAGAGTGCAGCGGGTTAGTGGTCTATCAAGATTGATTTAAGAGTGTAGCAAAAAATAAATTATCCCAATTTTTGGACTCTATCGTTACTTGTTTGAGAAGGACAAAAATTAAATGGCATCTACACCTCAACTGAGAGGAGAAATTGGCTTGTTCGGTGCTATCCTTATGGGTTTAGGTTCAATTCTTGGTACTGGAGTATTTGTAAGTATTTGGTGTTGATACTGATATTGCAAGTCTGTCGATAATTATTGTTGTAGCGATAGAAAGACTTTATCCTCAATAGTTAGGTTGGGTAGGTTTAGCTTCTGTTTATTTTTAGCTTTTTGGGTAGAACAGCAAATATGGTTAGTAGGTTTAGGGTTAATTCTTGTTGGTTTAATTTGGCATAGTTTAATTCATAGATTGATTACTGATTAGATTCAGAATTTTTCCTGAGTTCCGTTCTTAGAAATCTACAATAATCTGTTTTGAATCTTAGTAGCATAAAATAGATAATTATGTTCTAGTGAATAAATATATAGACCCATAATGTTCAGATTTTTAAGTGCTGAATTCCCTGGCAGGAAGTGCGATAAAATGACTAAATCAATATCAAAAACTAGGAATTTTTCCTAGTCTAATGGGGGGAAAATGTAGAAAAATTAATAGTCAAACCATTGCAAGAGTGCCTATTCTCTATTCTCTATTCCCTATCCTCACCCATAAAATTTTTCAGCAAGCTCTAATTAGAGATTATTATAGGTAATACCAGATTATAGACAACGCTTAAAAACTCTTTTTTTGTATCCTATCCGCTGGTATGGTTTGTGTAAAGCAAACTGTGAATATCTACAGGAAATTTAAGTTTTTTCTGACTTTTAAGCCTTCTTCCCTCTCTCCTAGATAACTAAAATATTCCTCCTTCTTCCTTCTTCTCTGTTTCTTCTTCCTTATGGTTTTGAAAATAATAAAAGCTTATAGAACTTGGAATCATAATTTCTCCACTCTCCAACTTTTGGGAATTAGTTCTAAAATAATCCAGTAATACTTGTAATTGGGAAGGAGAAAAATATGTCGTATTAGCACCAACTATAAAATCTAGTAAATGTTTAGCCAACTGAGAATCTTTCTGAAAACATTTTGTAATATTTACTGGAGATTCTATAATTTTTTGATGAACAGAAATATTATGTTCAGAAAAAAATTTATCTAAATCGTCACTAAAAAGCATTGACCTTTGATAAAGTCGCTGATTTACATAGTAAGGAGGTTCCCTTAATTCTGTTTTGACAGCTATTACAATAATTGCTATCCCTTCTTCTCCAAGAAGTTTGTAAATTTTCTGAAAGGAGGATTCAATTTCTGAAAAATAGTAAAATGAATGAATTAACAATACTATGTCGAAACTTTGGGATGATTCAAATTTTTCCAATTCAACTGGATGAATTTTAAACCTAAATTTATCTGGTTGAATTGTCCTAAGTTCCTGACACCATTCTTCTGTTTTTAGACATTTTAATTTTTTGGGATCTATTCCAACAAAATGAATAGATTTGTTCAACTCAATCAGCTTTGTCAAAAAAGGTTTCTCAAAAATTCCACTGCCACAACCTATACTAAGGATAGTGTAACTTTCTTGTGAAGACTTATATTTTTCTATGGCCTGAAATGTAGCTTCAATCATTATCTCTTGTTAATTATGCTGACTGCGATAAGCAATTAGTCCTTCCATATATTCTTGCTCATTAGGTTTGACTAGCTTGAGTTTTGGGTCTGATATTAAATTAGCGATCGCCGATTTTTGTGAACTATTTATCATTATTTCTTCTCTTCCTTGTATTGCTAAATATTGCTAGCTTTTTCAATAATAACCAAATCAACTATCTGCTCAAATTTGTATTGATTAGTTTCTGGCTCGAAACACTCTTGTAATATAGGTTCAAAAAAATTAAATAGATCTAATGTATCATCTAAAACACATTTTCTTAAATATATTTCAAGTATATTTTTACTTTCAAAACTTATACTGTGGGAAAAATACAATCTAATATTTTCATAATTTATTTCTAATCTATCCAAAATCTGTTTGTATTCTTCAGATTTTAAAAAATATGTATACTTTCTTCCTTCTGGATAATAGCTAATACCATTTATCAAAAATCTTGCTATATTTGATTAGGTGGGGGAGTGTGGAGAGTGTGGGATGTGGGGGTAGAGACGTTGCATACAACCTCCCTACAAAATAGGAATAATTAACATTAACTAGCTAATAATTAAGGAATAAGTTATTTTTCTGTATTAATTATTTAATAACTGAAGTTTTACCCAAGTATAGCATTAATGCATGGGAATTGGTATAAGATAAAAATCATATAAGTTGTGGTAATAAGATTTTTCAGCAGGTTGATAAATTAAAAACTTACCATTATCACCTAATAAATTTAAACAATAAAGATAGACATCTGCCATTCTATTTTTATCAACAGTATAAAGAGAATGAATTGCCCATATATAGCATTTCTCAAATTGGTGAGATACACAAATTTTCGATTTTAGGCAACAGCGAATAGGGAATAAGGAATAGAAAAAAATACTGTACCTCATTAATATGATAACTGCTATAATATCGTAGCAATTAGTTGAAAAAACTAATTGCTGAATATTTTCTGTCGCAGATAAGTAGGTTTTATTTGTACTAAAATGCTGAAAACTATAGACTGTATTCTGAAATGTCGAGTAAATCTGCTAATAAATGAATATCCCCATCGATTTTTTTGTCTAATAAACTAGGAAACTTAGCAGTACCACATCCTACATCTAGAAGCTTGAGTTGATTTTTAGCAAATGTTTTAAATAGATTATTAAATGAATATTCTTCTATTAATTTTTCGTAATCTATCTGAGCTACTTGAAACCATGAATCTAGGTCTAGCTTTTCTGCTTGATAGTAAGATTTTGAAAGATCGGAATTATCAGTTATTGAGCTAATATTATTTTTCATTTTGTAGTGGTAAATAAGTAATGATATCAAATCCATTCTTTTCGGAGTAATATAATTCCGTCGATCGTCAATTTTTAATTACTTATATTTTCATTATTTACCGAAAAATTTTGGTTTAAAGCCTCCCCTTTTAAGGGGATAATAAATAAAAATTTTCATGATTAGTGAATCCTCTTCTTTTCAAGGAGAGGTAATTATTAATTATTCATTATTAATTATTAATTATTTACCAACCTCTTGTACCAGGCTCACCTTTAAATGGTCCGACAATATCAGAAGTAATCCATCCTCCGTAAAGATTACCAGCTTGAGGCTTTACTAACTCATCATTAACATAACAAGCGTCCATTAAATTAGCATAGAAACTATAATATCCTTTTATGGCGAGAAAAGTAGGAGTTGGCTCTAAATATTGCCAAACTGGATGATTTACATATTTATCCTTTACTGAAACATCGAAATAGGAAGCGTAACCTTTCCACTCACAAAAAGTTTTTCTAGGATTAGAAATTAAATACTCTACTTTAACATCTTCAGGTGGGATGTAATAACAAGGAGGATGGCTAGTTTCTAATACTCTTTTTGCTTTATTTGTTTCTGCCAAAACTACATTATTAAATATGACTCGAATAGATTTATCTGTATCTTCTAAACGAGGTGGACGTGGATAATCCCAAACTGATTCTTGACCTGGTTTGGGTGGAATTGGATTTGGTCTCATTTTCAATAATCTCCTAATTTTAATATACCTAAACTATAGCAATCCGCCCATAGGTCGCGGGTAATCAAAAAGTAAATAAAAAAACTGAAACTCTTACCTGTTCCCTGTTCTCTGTTCCCTAAAAAGTAGTAAGATTTTTGACAGGAATAAAATAGGATTGCTATATTAGACATCTCCGGAAAATAAATAAACCTTTTAGTTATATTAGCTAAAGAAAAAAAAGTCACCAGAAAAAATTCTTTTTTCTGCCTTTTTCGTAAAAATATCTTACCTGTTCCCTATTCCCTACTATGCCCAAAAAATCTATATCTTTTTCGGAGAGGTCTATTATATTTTGCCATTTTGAAAGCAGGATATTACAAATTATATACCTAAAGTTATAGAGAATCAAAAATAGAGAAAAATTATAGATTTTTTAGATTGACTTATCTATATTAGGACTTACGCAGTACAAGGTATTTTCGTCATTGCGACCGACAGGGAAGCAATCTCAAATCCTAGTTTTTCGTACCTCATGGGTAAGTCCTGTATATTTAACTTTCGTTTGAGTGAGTCTTACCTAATTAAGAGTAATTTGGATCTGTATTTAATACCTCTTCTGAACTATATAAATAAGTATTTAGTTGGTCTTTAACTACAAAATTAGCATTAGGTAAATCGTAAGCCATAACAATATTAATTCGCTCAGTTGCTTCTGTGACTGGACGAACGCTATGTAGACATTTATCGCCCGCCATAACTAATAGTAGACCTGGTTGAGGTTTAATAATAATTTGTTTTCCAAAGGTGTGACGAAAAAAGCTTAATTGTTGTACCCGATCTATCACACTCTGAAATCTAGAAAATTTAGCTTTTGGTAAGATAATTCTATAGTTGGGATAAAATTCAATTTCTCCTCCATCAACTTTGTTCAAATATAAAAGAGCTGTAATAGCATTTCGGTCATAATGCCAGCGATATGTTCCTCCTTTTTCAGTAATATTAATATTGCACCCTACTTGAATATCTTTTAAAGGAAAAAGTTGTCTATTTGTTAGGTTGTTAATAACTTTATTTACCGTTTTGTATAGTTTTTGAATTTCTGGAATCTGAGACTGAATTATTTTTCCATTTATAACAAAATAACTTAAGGGTATGGGTTTAATATTGCGATAAATTTTAGGAATAGAGTTTTTCTGGCGATAATCGGTAATTAGTTGTAACAAGGAATCGCATTCTGTCTGAGAAAGAAAATTTTCCTGCAAAAAGTATCCTGCTATTTGAAATTCTTCTGAGGATGTAATTTGAGAGTATTTCATGTTAATTTATCTAGCAATTTTTCCATTTTGTAGAATTGCATTAATGGTAAGAAAATTTTTGGAGTAATCTTGTAAACTTATCACCCCAATTAAACAATTAAACAAAAGTTTCAGCATCAGGATATTCATTAATATTGGTGTAGAAAAGGGTAACTTCCTCTTAAGTCCCAAATGGAATTAAAGCGAAACAGATCGACAATTCTTTCTATTCTAATGATTGAACCTGTATCTACCCCTTCATCAACATAATGTATAGTTACGCCTGCAGCTTGTCTAAACTGATTAATATTTTTATTAATTGCCATATTCTCAATAGCGTACATTCCTTGAGCATAAGGTAGAACGGCTGTATGACAATTAAACATTTGATGTTTAGTTATTTCTAACCACCAAAGTTTAAGTATTTGAGTGACAAAAACAAAAATATATACTGGGGAATTTTCAGCCACTTCAATTAACCAATTATTGGCATATTCTCCATTCAAATTATCCCTAATAAAAATGGTTTTAGAATGCTAAGTAGTAGAATACTGAGATACACCATATAGCTCTATCATTGATCTTTACTGTCTTATCTAAACCAGCATACAAATCAATTAATAATTCATACATTTCATCAGTCAAATGTTTTTGACCAAAGTATTTTTGATGAAAAGTTTTCCTCTCTTTGGCTACTCTGTTTGATTAAACCTCCTCTTTAACTAATATTCCTTGAAATTCTGGCATTTTTACAAAAGCTTCAATCTACTTAGATACCAGATAAGAACAAATAATAGTTGGGTCAGTTAATAGGTAAAACTTTTTCTGAGTCATAACTTCTGTTAGTCTATAATTATGCTGAAATTTATTATTCTTCCCTTAACTATAGCAATCCGCTTAAATAGGATTGCTATATTATTAAACCAGCATATTGATAAAAATTGAGAGGGAATCAGTTAAGGTAATATTTTAATGATTCCATCCCAACTGAATAATTTTAGTTGTGATTCTTGCGCAAAATAATCATCCCACGAGAACGCTCACTTGCAGAATCTTTATCCACACAGGCTTTATACATCCGCTCTATTGGACATTTCCAAAAACGAGTATATCGCTTAGGATTTGTATCTGCGACCGTAATTTCCTGAGAATCAGGATTATAGTCTGCCACCAGAGAAAAATGTCCTCCTTCTAGGTTAGGGTTATCGTGAGCTATTTTAGTATTGAAGTTAAGAATGTGAATATCATCTGGATCTGAAACCGCTTTTTGCAAAGATTCTACAAACTCCTCTATCGTCATAGATGGATTATCAAAGTATTCCATACTAACCGTAAGTGGTAAGTTAGTATTTTCAACATATTGTAAGCAGGTATCGTATGTTTCAGCTAATGTCATGCCATCATCTAAAACCGAAGCAATAGGTAATTTGGTGACATAGAAAATATCGTCGATCGTTACGGAAAAGCCTAATGCAGTCATAGCATAGGCAACAGCTGTAACGTTACAACAACGAATCGGCTGTTGAAATGCTGTTAGTTTAATGTTGTCAAGGTCTCTCATTAATGTATATACTCCAACTTTGTTTGAACAACCCGAAAACCAGCATGTTGATAAAAATTCGGACGGAACCAATTACGATAATATTTTAATGCTTCTGTACCGCTAGTTATCCAACATCCTCCTAACATCATATTATGTTTAGTATCAAAAAATGGAGCCGAATAATCTTGATATAGTTGATGAGTTTTATATCCCGAAAGAGGGTTTAGATTATCATTCAACCATTCCCAAACATTACCCCGTAAATCATATAATCCCGATCCATTTTTTGCAGTTTCTAAGAAACCAACTGGAGAAGGAGAACCAAATTTTAAATTTAGATTGTAATTATCTGCCTCTACTTCTTTACCATTTTCATAAGTTGCAAAATTATATTCAGCTTCAGTCATTAACCGAATATTTTTACCTCTCCAACTACAATAAGCCATTGCTTCATAATGATTAACTTCTACAGGCCAATCTAAAGGTAATTCCATTTCATCAAACATGGCTCGATATCTATATATAGATGTACCATTTTCAGCTATCCAAAATTTTGGATGTTTGATATTATTTTCAGTTTTCCAATGCCAAGATTCTGGAGTCCAATAATCTTGATTTTCGTAACCACCAGTCTTGACAAATTCTAAAAATTCTGCATTAGTAATTAAATATTTACTAGCGACAAAAGGTGCAACTTCAACTTGCCGATCGCCATATTCAATATCCCAACCAAAAGTAGGATAATCTTGTGGTTTGCCCAGTTTGACTATTCCACCAGAAACTTCTATCATTTCATTTTTAACTATCTCACCATTAGTAGGAGCATATTCCCAATTACTAGGGTGTCTTAGTTTTTCTACAGGTAGTTGCCGAAACAACATTGAGGAAGTTTCGATATGAATGCGTTGATGTTCGATACCCATCATTAATGCCCACAAAGGATGATTTTGATGGATGGGGAGATTTAGAGGAGTTTTCTCAATCAGGTCTATAATGATTTGATAGACTTTTTCTCGATACTGCCAAACATCTTCAAGTTTAGGCCAATTAATGTGAGCGATCGCTTGGTCTAACTCTTCTGGTTTTTTTGGGTCTACTCCTAATTCAAATAATATTTCGTAGTTTGAGTTAATACGTTTTTCTAATAATTCTACGTGAATTAATTTATTGATGTAGAAAACTGCTGAATGTCCGAGATAAAAAATTAGAGGATTTCTCAAAGGATCGGGATTGAAATAAAATGTTTCTTCTCCCACTAAACTATTCATCAAAATATCTTCAAGTTGCCAAGTATTCTCAAAATATTCAAGGATATCTTGGCGTAGATTACTGTTAGTATGACAACTATTAAGTTTTGGTGGAGTAGTAGATTTTATCGTATTCATCGTGTTAGAAACGGGAAAAAATTTAATCGGTAATTTTTGCAATACATAGCTCTACGCGCAAGTCAAAAGTCAAAAATATTCTCTGACTGAGTTTGAGCATTTATAAATTTCCTAACCTATTTGCGTAGTGCTATATTTAATTTAATATTTAGAGACTTAGCAAGTATATATTTAGGTATTAGGAGTCAGCATTCAACTTTTTTTTGAATTGCGAAAACACATTGGCTTTTGTAAAAATTGAATTCTTAGTAGTCATACTCAACTTTTTTTGTGAATTACGAAAACATATTTTTATGGATAGCTAAGGTTAGTTGATGTACTTTAATCCATAGTTCAAAATGGGATTTCAGTCTCTCAAAACTGCCAGAGGAATTCATTTTCTCAGCAGCTAATGGCTGAAATATGACGACTGTTGGGGCAGCATTACGCAGGAAATGCTTACCAAAAAATTAAGGTATAAAGCCTCTCCATTCATGGAGAAAAAGCGGTGGGAGGTAATTATTAATTATTAATTGTTAATTATTAATTATTGAACATACTTCTTTCTTTTTTATTATTTCTTCTTCCTTCAAGTTAAGCTTGGCAAAGAATTAATCCAAACCACTTTTTAGGGTCTGTCCAAACTTTCTTAAGTTTCAACTCTTTCGCCTCAAGTTTTGTTTGTAAAATTCCCAAATCAAATTTGCGAGAAATTTCAGTCATAATACTTTCCCCTGCCTGAAAATTTACTTTTAAATCTAGAGTTTCCAAAGAAAATGTCACATTTTCTTGGCAATAGAGACGCATTTCTATTTGAGATTCAGCTTGATTGTAAATCGCTTTATGATTAAATACATCCAGATCAAAATTTCCTTGGAAACGCCAATTCAAATGGGATAACATATTCAAATTAAAAGCAGCCGTAACTCCTTCACTGTCGTTATAAGCAGGTTCTAAAATTTCTTGAGATTTGTCTAAATCAATCCCTAGTAAGAAATAATTTCCTGGCTGTAAACTTCTAGTAACTTTAGTCAATAAGTTATCAAATTCTTGTGGAGAAAAATTGCCAGCAGAACTTCCGAGAAAACAAATTGTTCTTAATGCTTTAGGAGTTGACTCTAGATACGCTAAAGTTTGTTGGTAAGTTCCTAATAATCCCTGAATAGAGAAATATGGATATTTTTCTTGTAGCTCTAAGACGCTAGTTTTAAGTATTCCTCCACTCACATCAGTCGGTATATATGTAAACGAATTACCTATTTTTTGATAAGCATCTAATAATAAACGAGTTTTAGTAGAACTGCCACTACCTAATTCTACTAATTCCCTACTACCAGTTAGTTCGGAAATTTCATTAGCATATTCTTTGAGAATTGAAGTTTCTGTACGAGTCGGATAATATTCAGGTAATGCACAGATTTGTTCAAATAATTCAGAGCCATAATCGTCATAAAAATATTTTGGGGGTAAAGTCTTGGGATTTTTAGTTAATCCAGCAATTACATCTTGTCCATCATTTTTGACAGCTTGATAGCTATCATTGAGAATTTTCACAAGTTGTGGGGGCATTGTTTTCTTCCTGCATAAGAGTGGACAGTCAAGAGTTTTTTGTTAACAAATTATGGACAAAAAATTTGTTATCATAAAATTATTCTGGCAAGAATTTTAGTATAAATTTTGCTGGGAGTAAATAAACAGATAATTAAATTAATAAGTCCCACCTTAACCTTCTTCTGTGAGCTGATTTGTAAACTTAGCTAAAAGTCTTATATTTATTACCTAGCTTTTAATAATTTGGCGCTGACTGGACAATAACTCGCAAACTCTAAGTATAGCAAGGAATTAAGCTTATTAATATTTACTTAATAAATCAGCTCTGTAACTCTCTGAAATAAGCAGGTAATAAAAAAGCCAGATTATACCAAGCAGGATAAATCTTTGCTACAAATAGCTAGGGAATTTTTTAGGAGTCAGGAGTCAGAATGAATAGATTCGATACCATTTCTTAGTTTATAACTTATCTTATTAGTCAAAGGAACATCTCCTGTAAACTATTTTGATCGCCCTGATGATTCATAACATTATGTTTTCAAACTTGGTATTATCCATCAAGAAAAAGACCAAAAAATAAAGTAATTGTCAGGCTAAAGCATTGATACATAATAAATGGTATAATCTACCTCTCCAAAAAGTAAATAATACCAATTTGATAAATGTTTATTACAAATGGTAGAAGTAAGTAAGAAGTAAGAAGGAAAAAGGAATAAGGCTTTAGTTATCTAGGAGAGAAGGAGTAAATATAAAAAAAAAAGATTAAAATGATAGATAAAGCTATCTAAAATAAATTGCATCGGCTATTTTTAAACATCTCCGCTCGAGATGTACCTTTTTGTAGCATTCTTTGTTCAAAATTGTATAAGCTTTTTTCTCACTCGCACTTGAGCAACCTTGTACCTAAAATTAAATTCTTTTGTATTCCTGACTCTCTCAATCTTTTTTCATAGCTAATTTCATAGCTAATTAGTGTGAAGATATCTTGCATAAGTGTCTCTTGTGTACTTAGTGCAAAAAGTATGTTCTTTTTCACTCCAAGGTTCAATATATATATTATGCAGATTCGATGGCTGATAACAGTTAAAGCTACCAGGATATCATCTTCCACTCAGACTTTCGTAGTATTCACAGAAGATAATTTATAAGATAATTAATATAACCAATCCAGAAAATATTAAAGTTGTAATTATCTTATGTCTGCTCAAGTCAAACTGACTATTATTCAAGGAAGTCTGATCGGCAAAGAATTTATATTTGAAGAAAGAACTATCTGTATTATCGGTCGTCATAAAGACTGTAATCCTAGACTACCAAGCGATCAACAACATCGTACTATTTCTCGTTATCATTGCATACTTGATATTAATCCTCCAGATGTGCGAGTGCGTGATTTTGGCAGTAGAAATGGCACTTATGTTAATGGTAAAAAAATTGGGCAACGTCAACCACACCATACCCCTGAAGCAGCAGCAAAAATTCAGTTTCCTGAATATGATTTAAAATCAGGAGACAAAATTCAATTGGGTAAAACTATTTTTCAGGTGAGTATTGAAGCTGAAACAGAGATGCCACCAGAGATGCTTTCTATACCAAAAAATTCTCAGGCAGAAACTGTTGAATTATCTGTGTCTCCGCCAAGATTAGGAAGTAATAATCTGATGACAATTCCTGGGTATAGAACAATTAAATTATTAGGTAAAGGTGGTTGTGGAGAAGTTTATTTAGCCAGAAATAATTCCACTCAAAAATTAATAGCTTTAAAAACAATGTTGCCAGAATTTGCTACCCATCCTCAGGCTATAAATCGTTTTGTCAGAGAAATAGAAAATACTAAAGCTTTAAATCATAAGAATGTTGTACAATTGAAAGATTATAGTTATAGCGATCGCCAATTTTTTTTTACTTTAGAATATTGCAATGGTGGTAGTATTTTGAATTTGTTGGAGCGTTGTGGTTATCGATTATCTATTAATATGGCAGTGCCAATTATTCTACAAGCTTTAGATGGTTTAGAATATGCTCATAATGCAGAAATTCCTTATGTTAAAAAAGCAGATGGTAGTTTTGGTAAAGGGAAAGGTTTGGTTCACCGGGATATTAAACCAGCTAATATTTTTTTGAGTAATATAAATACTTCAACAGTGGTGAAAATAGCAGATTATGGGTTAGCCAAAGCTTTTGATTTAGCTGGTTTAAGTGGGCAAACAATTACGGGAAATAAAGGGGGTACTTTTCCGTTTATGCCAAGACAACAGATGATTGATTTTAAATATGTAAAACCGGAAGTAGATGTTTGGGCAATAGCAGCAACTTTATATAATATGTTAACTGGTGTATATCCCCGTGATTTTGTTGGTAAAGACCCAATTTTGACTGTATTGCAAACTAAACCTGTACCGATTAGAAAGAGAAATATTGCTATTCCTCAATCATTGGCAGAAGTAATTGATTTAGCATTAATTGATGAACCAGAAATTTATTTTAAAACTGCTAAAGAATTTAAGCACGCATTATTAGGTAGTGATTTTTAGGGAAGGAAGAAGGAAGAAGGAAGAGGGAAGAAGGAGGAGGGAAAAAGGAGGAAGAAGGAAGGAGGAAGAAAAGTACATGAATATATAGATAGATACCTTATGAGTTTTGGTCTTATCTGAACCGCAGGGAAGGAAGAAGGAGGAAGGAAGAAGCAGGAAGGAGTAAGGAGGAAAGAAAGTACATGAGTTTATAGATCGATACCTTATGAATTTTAGTCTTATCTGTTTGCGCAGCATTCCGTAGGAAACCGTATTGTTATATAACCGGATTGTATGTAAAATCTGAATTTTTAATTTTAACTTTTAACTTTTAACTATGGCTTTTTTTTAACAACTAAAGTACCAGCTATCCTGTCATGTAATCCTTGCTTTTTTTTGGTAAAAGCTGCCATGATAAACCCAATTAGCAGAGTTATTAACGAAATTTTTTTGGCGAAATACCTTCTATTAGCACGACCAAATGATATGGTATTTCCATTTAAGTCTGTGACGACAATTCCCATGATTTTTTTCCAAAAAGTTGTTTTTATTGGTAAACTTTCAAGTCGCGTAAAATAAAACCATTTTAATATAGTAATGAATAATATAAACGTTAGAAATTTTATAGATTCAAATAATAAAGGTATAAAAAATCCACCAAAAAAATAAGAGTTCAAAATAATACCGAAAATTCCTGTGGTTATATATAAAGATACCCAATCTATCAAAGATATAAAAAAATATATTGAATAGTCATTGAAAATTATTGTACCTAATAACACCATTGGAATTATCAGAATAATATTATCTAAAGCCCTAAAAGGGGGACTTTTAATTATTCAACAAACATTCTTTTTTGTTCAGTCTGTTCAACAACAACTTCTGGCAAACTATCAATCAATTCTTCTACTACTTGAGTCATTGTTTTCCCTTTCACTCTTGCGTATAATCTCAACTTATCCATTCTTTCATCATTCATCCGTAATCTTAATTGATTATTTTTCATATTTATCCCTAATGTGTAACCGTTTATATTATAAGAGACAGATAGCAAAAGCGCTACGCGGTCAAAAAGTAGGGAATTTATGGACAACAAAACATGAAAGCAAGGTACAAGTATAGATGTTATCCAAATCTAATACAACAAGTACAATTAGCCAAACTGTTTGGTTGTTGTAGAGTAGTTTGGAACGATGCTTTAAGTCATTGTATTCAGGAATTTAAAACCAACAAGCAAAAGCCTAGCAATTCAGACTTGCAAAAAGTATTTATTACTCAAGCTAAAAAAACAATTGAGAGAAGCTGGTTAGCAGAAGTTTCTAACATTCCATTGCAACAATCCTTAAATGATTTGCATCAAGCATATCAAAATTTTTTCAATTCAGTCACAGGTAAACGTAAAGGAGCAAAAATTAGACTCCCAAGATTTAAAAAGCGTAGGTCAAAGCAAACTGCTAGATTTAGAAAAGGAGGATTTAAGATTGGTCAAGATAAAGTTGATCTAACCAAGATTGGAAAACTTAAAGCACATTGGTCAAGATCTTTACCATCTGAACCTAGTTCAGTAACAATAATTAAGGATAGTGCTGGCAGATATTTTCTGAGTTTTGTTGTAGAAACATCTGCTGAAATATTACCTAAAACTGATAATTCTATTGGCATTGATTTAGGTATTTCAACTTTTGCTACTCTATCTAATGGTGAAAAGATTTTTGCCCCTAAACCTCTCAAAAATAATCTTAGAGACTGTTTGTAAAGGAAATATAAAAAGGATATAGGGAACAGGGAACAGGGAACAGGGAATAGGGAATAGGTATGGAGGGAGGAAGAAATCAAGACAACTATTTGTAAGTTAAAAATCTGGGAATATATGTACCTTTAAACCTCTGGTATCTAGGAAATTTCAATCTCTTGAAGTACTACCGCTTTTAGATTTTAGTCATTATTTGCTCTGTTAAGACTTATTTTACAAACAGTCTCTTAAGAAATTAGCTAAGTTTCAACGTAAATTGGCCCATACTGAAAAAGGCAGCAAGCGTAGAGAAAAAGCTAGATTAAGAGTTGCAAAGTTAAACGCAAAAATCAAGGATATTAGAACTGATTTTCTACACAAGCTATCGACTAAGTTATCCAAACAATACGATGAAATTGTACTAGAAGACCTTAACGTTTCTGGTATGATTAAGAATCGTAAATTATCTAAAGCTATTTCAGATTTAGGTTGGAAGCAATTCAGAACTTTAACAGAAAATAAATGTGAAAAGTACGGCAGAGAATTTCGTGTTATTGATAGATGGGAACCTACTTCTCAGAAATGTTCAGTTTGTGGCTTTAAAGGAGGTAAGAAAGAGTTAAATGTAAGAGAATGGACTTGCTTAAATTGTGGTACAGTTCACGACCGGGATGTAAATGCTGCTATCAATATTCTAGAAGCAGGTCAATCTGTAGTAGAAACAGTAGAACCTCAACTGATAACCAAAGTTGAAAAAACTGTTGAACTAGAAACCCCAATTCAATTGAGCCTTTTCAATATAGTCGCCGACGGACCGCCGGAGACTCAACAAAAACGGACACGGAGCAAGCGTCAGACTGGTCGTAAAAAGCCAGCAGCCAGCAATGATGTGTCAACCCGCCCTGAGTCATTCAAGCAACTTAGTTTGTTTGATTGATGGATGGGAATCTCTTGTGCTTTAGCCAAGAGAGGATGTCAAAAAATAAAGGAGTGCCACTATTTTGAGGATTAGAACATTCAGGATTTATGCAATAGCTTATAACAGATTGCTGAATGGTACATAATGAATTAATACATAATACCTTAAAAAAGCGAGTAGGTAGGGACGTTGCATGCAACATCCGTACAGTCTAGTAGGGTGCGTTAATGAAATGTAACGCACCCTACTGGATTTTTGATTTTTCAGTCCCTTAAGCTGGAACTTTAACCACCTCATTTCCAGACAAACCAAAAGCTTTATGAATAGCTTGCAATGCTTTCACGCCATCCTCTTCTTTTACCACACAACTAATTTTAATTTCTGAAGTTGCAATCATCAAAATATTGATTTTACTTGCTGCCAATGCTTCAAACATCTGTGCTGCTACCCCTGGATGAGCAATCATTCCTGAACCGACCACACTCACTTTGGCAATAGCACTCTCTAAAACTACTTCTCCCCAACCAAACTCTAATGCTGCATTTGCCAAAATTTGATATGCAGTTTCTCCCTCTGGTTGAGAGACAGTAAAAGCAATATCACGAGTCAAAACTCCATCCACACTATGACAACGTTGGGATTGAATAATCATATCTAAACTAATATTCTGCTCTGCCAACAAACCAGATATTTTGGCTGCCATTCCTGGGCGATCGGGAATGTGACGCACCGCTAGTCTTGCTTGCTTCATGTCTAAAGCAACTGCTCGCACTGGTGGGGGAACTTCTTCCGACGACTCAGTAGTGGCGATTCGCGTTTGCGTAGCATTCCGCAGGAAATCGCCACTACTAGAAATATCTGCAACATCTACATCAAATGCTTGACACAAAGAATTAACTGCCTTTTCACAGTCTTCTGCATCAACCACACAACTGACTTTAACTTCCGAAGTCGAAATCATTACTATATTTATTCCTGCTGCTGCCAAAGTTTCAAACATTTTGGCTGCTACTCGCGGTCGCCCGATCATTCCCGCACCCACAAGACTGACTTTAGCAATAGGTCGCTCTTCTATTTTGACTTCTGGTTCGCCCAAACTAGGGTCAGAATTTTTGCCTAAAGCAGGTAGTATGGCATCCGCTACTGCTGCTGCTTGTTTCAAAGTATCTTTCCCGACGGTAAAGGCAATATCATTAGTATTGCTTTCGTGAATAGATTGAATAATTAAATCTACATCTATATTTTGTACCGCAATACCAGAAAATAATTGGGCTGCCACACCAGGGCGATCGGGAACGCGCAACATGGAAATTCCTGCTTGGTTAGTGTCATATTCTATGGCGTCTACGGGTTTGGTTAATTCTAAATCTTGCAAAGCGCGACGTTTGGGTATTGCCGAAACTACGCGAGTACCTGGTGCGTCGCTCCAACTGGATAAGACTACTAATGGCATTCCATAATTTCGAGCAATTTCGACTGCCCTAGGATGTAGCACTTTTGCACCGAGACTTGCCAACTCCAACATTTCATCACAGGTAATTTCTGACATTAACTGCGCTTCGGGTACTATCCGGGGGTCGGTTGTCAATATTCCTGGTACATCTGTATATATTTCGCACTTTTCTGCTTGGAGTGCTGCTGCTAAAGCGACTGCCGAAGTATCCGAACCGCCTCTACCTAATGTTGTAATTTCCTGGTGGCGAGTCTGACTAATGCCTTGGAAACCTGCAACAACTACAACTTCTCCTAATTGCAGATGTTCTTGTATACGTTCGGTTTGAATATGTAAAATGCGGGCGCGAGAATGTTCGGCTTCTGTGACTATTCCTACCTGCGCTCCGGTGAGGGAAATAGCTGGCACTCCCAACTCTTGTAAGGCCATGCTCATTAGAGCAATGGTAACCTGTTCGCCTGTGGATAGTAGCATATCCATTTCTCGACGACTGGGGTTGGATGAGATTTCGTTTGCTAGTTTGACTAAACCATCTGTGGTTTTTCCCATCGCCGATACGACTACTACGACTGAGCGATCGCTGGCTGTTTTAGCAATACGTTGGGCCACTGCTTTGATTCTTTCTGCAGACCCGACTGATGTGCCACCGTATTTTTGGACTATTAGCATATTGATTTGAGAATTAGACTATATAGATAACATCGTATTGATTTTAAATTCTTCAGTGAATAGTTGTTAACCGGATTGATTAAAATGTTGTATAATTTAACGTTTAAAAATAATCAATTTGAGTCAAATACTGAGAATTTATCTAATGCCAGAAGTTAATTGGATGACAATTTTAGAATCACAACAAGATGAATTTATTATCAAACTTAAAGAAAGAATGCCTGCTTTTACAAGGGAAAAATATGATTTTGATGAGGCTATTCATCTATATTCTTTAGATTATGATGGTTACTTAGAAGAAGATGAATTAGCAGAAAAATTGAACTGGTTTTGTGAGGAGTTAACATACAAGTATAATGGGTATTTATCTCCTGATAAATTTATTAATTATAAAATAGGTAAAGTAGGCGAAGAATCTGTAAAATAATACTTAGGCAAATTAATTAGTAATGTTAATTATGAGTTATATGAATGAGGAGATGGTGGAAAGGATTTTTATTTAACAAGTAATAAATCAGTAAGTTTACAAGTAACTTCTGATAAGCATCCTGTCTGAACAAAGTAATTGTTAGTTGTTTTTGAGCTATAATTTCACCATCTTTCTGAAAGAAATAGCTTTTTTTACGAGTGCGATAATCTACTTTATACTTTAACTCCTCAATAAATTGAGAATATACAATTCCTCCTGGTAAATTTTTTTCAAAATCAATCCCCGACTTTTGTATGCTTAACAAAAACCAACCTCATGTTCGTAAATGACTAGCTCAATTTTTCACTTAATCTCTGAGTTTGAGAAACAGAGAAATATGACTTCTCATCCCTTACTAAAAAATAAGGTTTAAAGCCTCCCCTTTTAAGGGGATGAAAAAAATATTCACCATATGTATTTCAAGGTAGAGACTTTAGTAGTCGGTACTGATAACTGATAACTGATAACTGAATTTCAAGCCTCCCTATTCCATGAGATACTGATAACTGATAACTGATAACTGAAATGATTCCTCCTCCAGAAATATTTGAAGATCCCAGAGATTCTTATCGTAACTCCTGGATTTTTGGTATTTTAATTATTGTTATTATTTTCCTATTTATAATTATGTATTCTCTAGAATCTCAATCGGAATTTTTAACCGACCCTTTTCTCCAAGCTCCGACAGAAAATTCTGTACAAGTTGTTTGGTTTACTGAATTTCCTGGCAAACGTCATCTTGTAGTTTATGGTGAAAATTTGAATCGAGTTGTGGAGGCAAATACTACTAAACTTAGTCGTATTCGTGAAGACCAAGATTCTATGGTAGGAAAACAAACAGAAAAAGCTTTAATTTATCAACAACCTATTATGCGAGATATCTGGCGACATGAAGCCAAAGTTATTGGTTTAACTCCTAATATTTCTGTGCCATACCAAATTATTAGCGAAAGGGAAAATGGGGAAAAAATTACCAGTAAAATTTTTACTTTGGCTCCTAAACCAACCTCTGGTAAACCTTTAAAAATTCTCCTAACTTCCGACCATCAATTAAAACCAATGAGTTCGACAAATCTGCAAAAAGTAACGGAAACTTTTGATAAATTAGACGCTATTTTTTTTGCTGGAGATTTAGTTAATATTCCCGACCGTGCCTCAGAATGGTTTGACGATAATCGAGGAAATTCTTTTTTTCCGAATCTCCAAGGTAGGGCGAATTATGAATTAGAAAAAAATGGCAAAAAAACTGTTTATAAAGGTGGGGAGTTAATCCAAAATATGCCTTTATTTCCAGCAATTGGCAATCATGAAGTTATGGGTATATTTTCTATGGAAACTTCTTTAAACTATCAATTTAGTCAGCCCTACCCCAGGCAAGCTGCAAAAGATTTATATCCACAAAATCCTCAAAATATTAATCCCAATACCTGGTTAAAAAATAATTCTTTTAATACAGACACATACGAAGAAATTTTTACTCTACCTCAAAATAGTTCGGAGAAAAAAAATTATTATGCCGTGACTTTCGGTGATATACGTCTAGTGGTTTTATATATCACAAATATCTGGCGAGTTCCCCGTTTAGATGATAATGCTAGAGGCAAATATCGGGAACGGAAAAAAAATTTTGATAATCCGGCTGAATGGGGTTACGGTCAGCATATTTTTGAACCTATTATTAAAGGTAGCGAGCAATATAATTGGCTAGAAAAAGAATTGGCAAGTCAGGAATTTCAACAAGCAAAATATAAAGTAGTTATGTTTCACCATCCGCCTCATTCTCTCGGTGAAAATATTATTCCTGCCTATACTAATCCCATCCAATATATTGACCGAGATGAAAATGGGAAAATCACCACAATTCGTTATGAATATCCCCAACAAAATGACTATATTATTCGAGATATTTTGCCATTATTAGAAACTGCTGGCGTCCAGTTAGTATTTTACGGGCATTCTCATCTTTGGAATCGTTTTGTTAGTCCGAGTGGAATGCACTTTCTAGAAACATCAAATGTGGGTAATAGTTATGGAGCTTATCTAGGAGAAACAAAGCGAAATGTACCTCTAAATTATCAGGAAAAATATGCTGAAGTTGGTAATCCTAATGGTTTAGAACCCATAATCCCAACCATTACACCTTTGCTAGATGAAAATCGTAAACCTCAACCTTTTATTGCCAGTAATGATATTACAGTTTTTAGTATTTTTGAGACCGAGACAGGAACAGTTAGCAGTTACTATTTTGATACTAGACATCCTAATTCTGAAGTAGTAAAATTTGATGGATTTCAGCTCAGGAAATAAATCCACATTCAGGGGAGTTGGGAGTATTCATTAATGGATAATGGATAATGGATAATTACCTCTGGTTAAAACCGCAACGGAATTGAATATAAGGAAATATCCTAGCACTTTTTTCGTAAGCATTCAGCAGTCAGCATTCAGCGGTCAGCATTCAGCTATCAATTTCATTATCTTAAGAGAAGGAATTGGCATCTTCGTGATTTCAAAGAATTAAAAGTATGAGCTTTTACTCATACTTGCTTCATTTATTAAAAAGCTGAGAGCTGACAGCTAATAGCTGAATGCTTACCTTTTTTCCCCTTGAAAGAGGAGGCTAATAAAGCTGAATTATTTAATTAATAATTATTAATTATTGATTATTCGGTAATTAATTGATTATTCGGCAATTAATGTAATTAAACTTAACTATGTCATTGCGACCGGAACGAAGTGGAGAGAAGCAATCTCAATTTTTTTCTGATGTAGCGCGGCTATCTTACTTGCCATAGATGTACCTCACCCTTGATGAAATCTGCTGTAATAAGACTTGATATAATATCAAGTTAGATTAATTAACCATAATCTAGGGACGTTCCATAGAACCTCCCTAAAAGTTGGGAAAATTCTTATTACAGTTGTTTCATAATACTTGACATAAGTAGGGGGAAAGTTTCATAGAAATAGGAAAGAGAAAGTTTTTTTGATGACTAATGAAGTGGACATTTTTTAACACAAGAAATTAGTTAATTATTTATACCTCTGATAAAAAAATGTAACCATTCCGCTATTAGCTGTCAGCTCTCAGCAATAATATGAAATCCGGTTATACAGTTATCGCATTTGCTACTTCCCATCAATACAGACCTTACTCAGTATATTCTTAAACACTTTCCTTGCTTAAATCCTTTCTTTTGTTCTGATTTTTGACTTTTAACTTTTGAATTTCTTTATGAACCAAGATAAGATAGAATCAAAAAAATCTCTTTTATTGGTAAATCCCCATGCTAGAAAAGTTCAAGATAATCTACATTTAGCCTTAACCTATTTACAAGATTTTGGCCTAGAAATTATCTGCAAAGAAACTGAATCTCCTCAGGATTTTAACCATTTTATTCAAGAGTATAAAAATCAGGTAAATCTGATAATTATTGGTGGTGGAGATGGCACATTAAACTTAGCCGTAGATGCTCTAGTAGAAACAGGTTTACCCTTGGGAATTTTACCATTAGGAACAGCTAACGATCTAGCTAGAACTTTAGGAATTCCGGTTTCTTTATTTGAAGCTTGCCGAGCGATCGCTACTGGCAAAAAACGTTATATAGATTTAGGTGTAGTTAATGGCAAATATTTTTTCAATGTTGCCAGTATCGGATTAAGTGTAGATATTACTAATAATTTAACTAAAGAAGCAAAGCGTCGGTGGGGTGTATTAGCTTATGCTATTACTGCCAGTAAAATGATTTTAAAAAGTCGCCCTTTTACAGCAGAAATTCGTTGTAATGGTGAATCAAAAATAGTCAAGACTTTACAAGTTGCTGTAGGAAATGGCAGACATTATGGAGGTGGTATGACCATTGCTCACGATGCTACAATTGATGACCAAAGATTAGATTTATACAGCCTAGAAGTGAAATATTGTTGGCAATTTATTGGTATGTTACCTTCTATATGGCAAGGAAAATATCAAGAAAGTTTTGGTTTTCGTTCTCTCTCTGGCTCTGTAATTAGTGTTTATACTCGTAAACCTCGTCCTATTAATACTGATGGAGAAATTGTTACTTATACTCCGGCTAATTTTCAGGTAGTTCCTTTAGCTTTAGCAGTTATGGTGCCGAGGAAATTAATAACTGAAAAGGAAAAGCTTCAACCTGTAATTGATTAGATTAATTTTCTGAAATATTTGGAAAAATAATTAGTAATTTTTAGAATTATCGTAAATATTTTTATTCAAAATTTCTGCCTCAAATAATATGAATAACTTACATAAAACACTGAAGTTACAATTTTATAAAAATCTCTTTTTAAGGCGGATATACAACAAATTCCAAGTATGTAACCCATAAAGATTAATAGTAAAACTTTTGTAACACGTTCATCTTGCCTGTTAGTAGTATACCGATATAAAATTCCCTATATATAGAAATCAGGAATCAGATGTGAGAATTGAGGTGTTACTTAAAAGTATAGAATATAGCAGTTATCTTATTCATTTTCATTAAGATACATTTTTTTCTTATTCCCTGTTTCCTGTTCCTTGTTCCCTAAAAATCTCCAATATCTCACAACTCAAATCATATTGCCACATCATATTCAAACTGAATTAAAATGAACATCAAAGATACAATTAGATATTACAAAGAAGGAATAGAAAAATACGATCGAGAAAATCCTGCAACTTTTAGAGATAGACTTGCACAAGTAAATGATGAATTTCAAGAATTACTTGAGGATAAAAATCTTGATGAATTAATTGATGTAATCCATACAATTGGAATAGTTTTTCATCAACTAACTGGTTCACACATAATATCTTATATTCCATGGCCTAATGTAAAAAAGCACCCTATGAGATATCAAAAATATGGATGTATAAGATCGATAATAAATTGCCAGAAATATTGTAAACATAATTAATTTCTGTTTTTTTTATCAAGTAATTTTTATGTATTGATTCAACAAGCATAATCCCATTGTGAAGATGTTAATAACTACAACAAAATCAATTATTTTATTCTCATTATTGACTAATACATGAAAGAAAATTTTATCATTCCCATCCATGAAACATTCCAAAAAACTATTCAAGGAGAAGGCTATTGGGCAGGTACACCAGTAGACTTTATTCGTCTTGCTGGTTGCCCAGTAGGTTGTCATTATTGTGATACTGGTTATGCTGATGGAGGAGTTGGTTTACCGAGACAACTGAGAACTTTTGATGAATTAATTAATCAATTATTGTCTCCTCGAGTTGTTATTTCTGGTGGTGAACCTTTTATTCATAAACAACTACCTACTTTAGTAAAAAGAATAGAAGCTACTGGTAGAAAAATTTCAATAGAAACCTCCGGTTGCTATTGGCAAAATATTTCTCCTAAAACTTGGGTAACTCTTAGTCCTAAACAACATATTAGTCCTAAATATCCAGTTGTACCGCAAATGTGGAAACGAGCTTCAGAAATAAAATTGGTGATAGAAACTGGCAAAGAATTAGAATTTTATAGTAAAATTTTATTAGCCAATAATAATATTCCTGTTTATCTACAGCCTGAATGGTATAGTCGTAATTTGGCTCTACCATTGGTCTTAGAATTACTTCAGGAATATCCTCATTACCGACTCTCTGTGCAGTTGCATAAATATTTAGGAGTGCAATAACTATTAATTTAAACCCCGCCCTTCAGGGCTATGCATTACCCACATCTTTCTTAACATAAAACTTGACAAAAGAGAGAAGTTATGTATTTGCCATTAAATGTATATTTCGGGAGAGTCAACGTATTTAATTAGATTTAATTAGAGGCTTTTCCGTAATTTTGCTCTCTTTCTCGGCCAATCCCCTAATCCCCCAATCATAAAAGGGTTTCAAGACTTATGGTTCAATAATTAATAATTAACAATTAATAATTAATAATTACCTCATCCGCGAAATAACTAAGTGGAGAAAAATTGAAAATTTAGCCCTTGCTCTTGTCCTTGACCTTACTCTTTCCTTAATCCTCCTACTAAGGGAAACTAGATATATAAAAAAAGCTGTCTATTTGGATTAATGATTAAATCATTAATTTCCTTGTAGACAGCAAGTTCAGAACTGCAGATGGAGATACACCCTGATAGTTTAATAAAAAGTAGATACCCCTGATGGATAACTCCTAGATGGACTAATTACCTGATGGTTTAACTCCCTAATGGCTTAGTCTCCACATCCCAAATACCAGGATTGGGGAGAAGATAGTAATAATACTACTAACACCTCACTTCCGGTTTTTGTAATCCATCAGGTCGTGCCTATGCTTCTTTTATAATTACAGACTGATTCTTTGGAATACAAGAGGGCTTTTGCAAAAACCCAGTTTTTACAGGTTGCAAGAGTGTCAGTAGTCAATTCCAAACAACTAAACAGGGTTCATCTACTACTATGAAACAGAATATTATTGCTTTAGGGTTAATAGCCTCCGCAGGCTTGACGTTTTGTCATGTACCAAAGGCCAATGCCTGGAACTTTAGGCCATCTAATGAGACGACCATTGAAGAGAGTCAGATATTAGCTAAAGGTGGCAAATGTCCTTACACAGGCAATGATGAGGACGGGGAATGTACAACAGTAGACACAGACAAATAAAATATAAGGAAAGCCGAAATAACTTCTTTGAGACAGAATAGAAAGATTAGACTAGATTTAGAGCTGGGTAGAACTCTTTGCTACTGATTAGAGTTCTACCTTCGGTTATTCTATTAATATATTCTGATTAGTATTATCGACCAAAATGATGGACACAACAACTACTACACGCAGAAAAAGGCTTATTACGAGAACTGCAGAAAGAAGACAAGCTACTCCTAAAGAGAGACAGTTAATCCATCTTTTAGCTAATCTTGGCTGTAGTTGTGCCAGATATGCCTTCCAACACTCTACGAGCAAAGGAAAAATACCCCCTGAAGACCGAAAGCGTTTTGCAGAGTGGCACTTTCTCCGGTTACAGCAAATTCGCCGGGTGGAAAGGAGTCTTGAACCTGTAGCCCAACTTAAACGTGTTTATTATCGCAGCCAACTAAGCCCCAGATCCCTAAAATCCCTAAAACTATTATGGGTTGAGGATGAGAAACAAAGAGTTAAACGCCTTGACCCCGAATTGGACGAACTCTTAAGTTTTACCCTTAACCTCGGAGATACCCTCAAGCAGATATTTCACACTATTGAATCTAAGGAAAGGGTATTCTCGAGAACTCCCATACCAGGAGCAGGGGTAGTACCATTATGGGTTAATGAGTGGGAAGAGTCTGACTACGATATTAATTTCTTTCCTCCTTCTTTCCCAGATTGGGCCCAAATTGTGGATGACTAAACTTCTTCAAGTCAAAGGTCATTCGATAATTTATTGTCATTTCAGTTTTGCCAAAGGTCTACTAAACTTAAAATTTAATGTTTTTGGTAAAACTCTTGCATGAAATTTTTGCCAAATATGTCAAATATTTAGATTAGATGGGGCAAAGCTACCAACTACTAGGGATTTGAAAGTTACAAAAATTAATTTTTTTCAATAAAATTTAAAACTCCCCATACCAATTCACCAAAATTTTACCCAAAAATTTCAACCTCTTCTTTTCTGCATCTACCTCCAAAAATATTTGTTATCTCAACGTTGGTTGAAGATCCGCGCTCTCCTGGAAGGGAGCGTCGCATGGAAAAACCAATCAGTTTTGCGGTTTTTACGAGTTTTGTACTATACTAGATACAATAAGGCTGCTGTGCTAGCAGTGTCAGTGCCAGTCGCTCATCGGAGAGACCCCCTAGACCCCTGCTGGCAAGTCTTTGGAAACCGTAAGACCAGAAAGAGGTTCAGCCTCGGAGGCAGGTGCGTTAGAAGCAGAAAACTCTAATCCGCGAGGTTTACGAATCCCGCGTTTTCATGCCATGCGCAACGTCGGGAATATGTCAATTCGTCAAATTCTCAGAAAAATATTAAGCATAAATACTTAGGGTTTGCTGAATAAGAATAAGTCTTTTTGTTGAGGTAGGGAGTAGGGAGTGGTTAAGAGTTAGGAGAAATGGGAGTTATAGAGGAGGTGGTCGTTCAGAATGGTTTCTTGATTTGTCTGCCTCGCGTTGCCCCAAAATACTGACTTTTTGAACCTCAACTACCTAACTCCTTGTACTTTTGTCAGACATAAAAAGCCACTTACCTTTATCTGTCAATGCCTTTAGATTTAATCAGCCAGCCCTACTTAATTAGTTCTATTAATCAGTATGATTTTTTCCTGACTCTTTTTGGAGTGAGGAATCTAGATTTGACGATGATATAGCAGTTGCTAGGGTGTTTAGTACATTTTCACGCCTCTCAAATTTAGTCCGTGCTGAATATAGAGGCAAATTGCCATTCGCCCCTTCTGACTTCTAATACCAGGCATGAAAAGAGAATGCTACAAAAAGTGCATCTCAATTGGATCTACTTAAAAAGATATTCTTCAATTCCTTTAATAAGACTATCTCTATCATTTTTACCTTTTTTTCTTCAATATTTCTTCCAACGTAAGCATTCAGCCGTCAGCTTTTAGCCTGCCTCCTACGGAGAAACTGCGTTATCAGCTAGATTATAATTAGGCTCGTCTTGTATTTATGCGAATAAATTATTATTGATATATTTTAGATAATTTATAGCATAAGTAAGCAGCTATTCAGTTAATATAAGCATTCTTAAACAAATCCTCACTTAATTCATAAGAAACTGAGAGCTGATTACTAATAGTTGAATGCTTACCTTCCAACTTTGGTCTTCCTTCTGACTTACGGAACTCTTAAGGTATAAAGCCTCTCCATTCATGGAGAAAAAAGCGGTTGAGGGATGGCGAGGTCTCCTCGCTGGCCCCCAATCAACCAAGAGAAGAAAAAAAATCCTTGAATGTCAATCCTATCCGTTATAAGAAGAAGTAATAATTAATTATTAATTATTAATTATTAATTGTTGAAGGATGTTCTATGCAACGTCCCTAAAATTTGTAACAAACATTAGACATCTCCAGAAAATAAACTTACCCTTATATTTAGCACAAGTAATAAAAGTAAAAGTTCCTCGCAAAATCATTTTCCGTAACTTTTTCCTAAAAATATCTTGCCTGTTCCCTGTTCCCTGTTCCTTGTTCCCTGTTCCCTACTCTTACAAAAAGTCTATATCTTTTTCACCAGATGTCTATTGATTAAATTGGTATAACTTCCAACTTCTAACTTCTGACTTCAGCTATATGGAATGAGAAAGGGCAACCCTAAACCCCACAGACTTATACCTACCCCTAGGATTTTTGTAATTTCGATTTGCACTCCGACAACCCCTGGGATAGTTTAACCACCCACCACCTCTCAATACTCTGTAGGCAGAATTTCCATCTTTTTCCCATACACTACCATCGGAAGGGGCGTCCCGATAATTATCATGCCAGGGATCGGCGCACCATTCCCAGACATTGCCATGAAAATCGTATAACCCGAAAGCATTGGCAGGAAAACTACCTACGTGTGTTGTCTGCTCATAATAATTTTGTTGCAATGTACAGGCAAAAGCTTCTTCCGAGTTATAGTTAGCTAGCTCAGGTGTCAGAATATTTCCAAAGTGAAATAATGTAGTTGTCCCGCCGCGACAAGCATATTCCCATTCTGCTTCTGATAGTAACCGATAAACTTTTCCTGTCTGAGCAGACAGACGACTACAGAATTGAATTGCGTTATACCAAGATATCATTTCTACTGGTCTATTTTCTCCTTGAAAATTAGCAGGATTTTTTCCCATAATTGCTTGCCATTGTGATTGAGTAATGGGATATTTGCTAATCAATAAAGGTGCTATTGTGACTAAATGTTTGGGGGTTTCTATTTCCCATTTTTCTATTCCTGTCTCTGGGGAACCCATCCAGAAAGTATTGCCGGGAATAGATACCATTTCTAAGGTAATATCATTGCCAAGATTTTCGATAAATTGTTGAGCTTCTCGTTGCTCTTTTATTGTGTCAGATATTTCATATCTAGAGCTAATCTTGATTGTTAAAACTTCAAATTTAAAAGTTTGTAATTCTGGTTCAAAACTCGCATCAACAGTTACTAATTCTGTGGGAATTTCGGTAATCATTGGTAGAGTTGATGGCAAGTTTGAGGCTATATTAGTCGTGAAAAATTCTTGTGGTTGTGATAATAAAGTTAACCATTCAACAACAAATTTAGGGCGTTCTTCCGGTTCTAATTTCATACCTCTAATAATTGCACTATTGACCCGATCGCTAATTTGGGAATTATATTCTTTTGGTGCTATTAATGGTATTTTTCCTTCCTGTCTAATTTTTGCCGGGGTAGGCATTTCACCTGTTAATAAAACATATAGAGTAGCTGCTAAGGCATAAATATCAGTAAAAGCTCCCCGTTTTGCTCGTCTTTCGTACTGTTCAATTGGCGCAAAATATAATGTACTATCTGTTGTATGGCTTTGTACACTGCCACTATCAAATTCTCGCGCTAAACCAAAATCAATTAATACTGCTTCTAAAGTATTCCGCCTGAGAATAATATTTTGAGGTTTGACATCCCGATGCAAAAATCCTTGGTTATGTACAAATATTAGTGATTTTCCTACTTGTTTAATGATGTGTATTGCTTCACTTTCTGATATAACTCCCCCTTGCTCTTCACGATAAATTCCTAAGTCATCTCCATCTATATATTCCATCACCATACACCATAATTTATTTTCTTTAAAAAGGCGGTGAACTTCTACTACATTGGGATGATGACATTTTGCTAAACATAAGGCTTCATTTAAAAAATTTTCTTGGAGTTTATCAAAATTTGGTTTTCTTTGTACTCGATAATTGAGAGTTTTAATCGCAACTAATTGATTATAGTTTTGTTCTAAAGCACGATAAGTAGTACCAAAACCACCAATACCAAGGAGGTCTTGAATGATATATTTACCATCTTGTAGTTGTTTACCTGATTTCCAGTATTTCATATTAGGGAATAGGGAGCAATTTGACACAGAATAACATTTTTATTATGACTAATTAATGAGACTTGATATTAATCGGGGATTCAGGATTTGAGCTGCTCCCTAAAATTCCACATCACATAAGAGTTATAGCGCTACGCATTAAGGTTAGGACATTTATAAATCCTCAAATCCTTTGATAGTCTCCTGTTCCCAGTTAAGTGTTCCCTATTCCCGATTCAAGTAGCGCTATAATATAGTCGATAGACGGATATAATCCCAATTGGAAAAAAGTTGGCTACAAATTATGAGGCTGTTGGTAAGAGTAGTGATAATTCATAAATTACCTGTACAGATATTTTCAGTTGAATTTTGCCTACCTACTTACAGCAGTTTCTTACTCTCTGGAAGTAAATATATTTATGGTTTTAGGGAAATGGGGAGACGAGGAGATGGGGTGATTGGAAACAGACAAAAAATATTTATTCTCTCATCTATCAATTTAGGGAATAGGAAATAGGGAATAGGGAATAGGGAATAGGGAATAGGGAGCAATTTGACACAGAATAACATTTTGATTATGGCTAATTAATGAGACTTGATCTTTATCGGGGATTCAGGATTTGAGCTGCTCCCTAAAATTCCACATCACATAAGAGTTAATATTCCCCATAGACAGATCTAATTCCAATTGGAAAAAAGTTGGCTACAAATTGTGAGGCTGTTGGTAAGAGTAGAGGTAATTCATAAATTACCTCTACAGATATTTTCAAATGAGACTTGATCTTTATCGGGGATTCAGGATTTGAGCTGCTCCCTAAAATTCCACATCACATAAGAGTTAATATAGCCGATAGACGGATATAATCCCAATTGGAAAAAAGTTGGCTACAAATTATGAGGCTGTTGGTAAGAGTAGTGATAATTCATAAATTACCTGTACAGATATTTTCAGTTGAATTTTGCCTACCTACTTACAGCAGTTTCTTACTCTCTGGAAGTAAATATATTTATGGTTTTAGGGAAATGGGGAGACGAGGAGATGGGGTGATTGGAAACAGACAAAAAATATTTATTCTCTCATCTATCAATTTAGGGAATAGGAAATAGGGAATAGGGAATAGGGAATAGGGAATAGGGAGCAATTTGACACAGAATAACATTTTGATTATGGCTAATTAATGAGACTTGATCTTTATCGGGGATTCAGGATTTGAGCTGCTCCCTAAAATTCCACATCACATAAGAGTTAATATAGCCGATAGACGGATATAATCCCAATTGGAAAAAAGTTGGCTATAAATTGTGAGGCTGTTGGTAAGAGTAGTGATAATTCATAACTGGAGAGTACAAAGTTCTTCTAAAAAACGATTGCTTATCTGACTGAAAGTCTTACTGGAAAGGGCTTACAGCACCTACAGGTATGAATGGATAGTTTCTAAGCTTGAGTTGCTGAAAGCCTTAGCTAGCAATAGTTATTCAAAGAACTTCGCACTGTCTAGTTCATAAATTACCTGTACAAATATTTTCAGTTGAATTTTGCCTACCTACTTACAGCAATTTCTTACTATCTAAAAGTAAATATATTTATGGTTTTAGGGAAATAGGGAGACGAGGATATGAGGTGATTGGAAACAGATAAAAAATATTTATTCTCTCATCTATCAATAGTATTACATTAACCAGGAATATTCTATATAAGTCAAGTAATTTTGGTTTTGATTCTAGTCTAAATTTTATTAAATTTATTCATCTCTGCAATAGCTATTGCTATTCCTGTTTTTAACTGTGAGTTTAGGGTTGCTTGCCCAGACAAATAAATAAGTTTTTGATATGCTTTTTCTAGGTTTAATTGTTTCATGGCTGCTACAGAATGAAGTCTGACACTATTATCCTCATATTCTAATAATTGAATTAGATAATCTAAGGCATGAATATTACCTAAATATCCCAGAGCTAAAGCTAGAGATTTTTTCACACAAGCACTTTCTAAACTAGGATTACTACTTGCAATAAATTCAATCAAAATATCTGTTGCTTGCGGTTTTAATTCGGGATTTTCCAACTTACCCAATGCCCTGATAATTTCATTTACAATTTGTTCCCGAGCATCTTCTTCAACTAAGAAATTATATCCCAGCAAATTTTGTAAATATTCTAAGGATACTTGAGTTTCAATCCAACCTAAAGCACGCACTGCATCTATCTTTAAAAAAATTGGCACTGTCGCAGTTTTTAACAGTTCAAATAAACCCGTCGCTGCTGAATTTGTACCAATTTTTCCCAGAGCGATCGCTGCTTGTTGAGAAACTTCAAAATTTATATCCCACAGTAAAGGTTGTAGCAACTTCACCAAACCTAATTCTTTCTGTAAATTAGCATAACCAGCTAAACCAATTACTGCTGCTTTTCTAACCTTTGCCACTGTATCTTTTAAAGCAGAAATTAACACAAGAGGAATTCGTGAATCAGAATAATTAGTCAAAGCAGATATCGCTGCAATTCTCACATCATTATTTTTATCTTTTACAACAGTTAACAATGGGGTAATTATGCTGATACAGTTAATTTTAGCTAAAGCTTTCGTTGCCAATAATCGTGACTCTGGCTTTGACAATAAATTTGTTAATAAATCAACTCCTGATTCACCAAAATTTGCCAAAGTATCTGCTGCTATTTCCTGTAAATCTTCCGCCTCTGAACTAACAATTATATTTCCCATAACTTCTAGGACTTCTTCACTGTTAAACTTTGCCAATATCCTAGTTACAAACCAACGCTCTTCTAGGTCTATGTCTCGATCTTTAAGAATTTCAATTAACGGAGATATAGCTGGTTTTCCAATTTGCTTAAACAGTTTATCAATATCCCATTTTTCTTGAAAATCACCATTTTCCAGAACTTCTATTCCTAGGTCAATTACTGCATCTAGATCGACATTATCATTTTGAAATGTTGAAGTAGTTTTTTTTGAGTTACTCTCTGAAATAAATTGCTGTAAATAATAACTAACTAAAGACCAATTTTGTTGTTGGGCTGCAATTTTTGCTTGTTCAAGAAGATTTGACATATTGAAGAAGGAGGAAGAAGGAAATCCAGTACTGAACCGACACACCTAAAATGGTACATTATTCATCTCATCTTGCCGAATGCTTCATAAAATGAAATTATTGCTCTATACACAATAGTCAGAAAATTCCAATATTCATCCACATCCGGCAGGCGCTTGAGAAAATGATTTAACTATTGCGTATAGAGCAATAGTCAGAAAATTCCACTATCCATCCACATCCGGCAGGCGCTTAAGAAAATGATTTAACTATTGCGTATAGAGCAATAGTCAGAAAATTCCACTATCCATCCACATCCGGCAGGTGCTTAAGAAAATGATTTAACTATTGCGTATAGAGCAATAGTCAGAAAATTCCAAT
>NZ_JBNHEP010000110.1:0-12109 GCF_050015995.1 Dapis brunnea BLCC-M229
CATCCCGACGCTCCCCTACGGGAGAGCGCGGGACTTCCCGCCGGGGGAGTTAAACATTTATCAACAAATATGGACAGAATCTTGTAGGGTGCGTTGCAACACACCCTACATAAAAAGACTGTTTAAATTTCTATATTTGTCAAGTTTTGAGCACAAAGCATCAGCTTAATTTTTCCGATTTATAGCAGCCACCAGGACGGTTACTCCCTTCCCGGCACAAAATTATAATCAGTAGATCATTGCAGCATATAGTTTATAGCCAAATTTGGTTAGGTAACCTTCTAGCGGGAAGGGAGTAGGACATTCTCACGGCTCTCAAATTTAGTCCGTGCTGGGAATGTAGGGGCGAATAGCCATTCCCCCTACTTCTGACTTCTGACTTCAGCTATATCCGTTCCTGCTGTCAGACTTTCCAAACTAGCAGCTACATCAATACCAGCAGTTTGCTTTAACTCCTCAAAGAAAGCAGCCATTTTTGTAGCATTGCTCCCACCTTGAGCATTAATCACAGTTACATTATCTACCTCAACCTCTGGCACAGTAGAGACCATAATCTTCAACAACTCTTCCAACTTCTGATACAGAAAAACCTCCCGCGCATTTTCACCAGCAGCTTTCCAAGATTCAGCCAATTTGCGAATACCCTCAGCTTGTGCCTTCCCTGGTTCAACAATAGCAGCAGCATCACCCTTAGCCTGAGCGATCGCCCGCTTACATTCGGCTTCCGCAGGGGCAACCACATCCGCCTGTAACTGTTGTTCAACCTGTTTGATCCGCTCCTTCTGTACTGCTACTTCAGCCTGAGTTCGGGCTACTTTTGACCCTATATCGGCCTCAGCTTCAGCTACGACAGCTTGCCGTTTCGTCATCGCATCTTGAATCCGCCTTTCTGCCTCTGCACGAGCCATAGCAATCTCAGTTTCAATCTGTTTAAGAGAAGTATTCTTCTGGTTTTCTGCTGCTCGAACAACTGACTCTGCCTGAGTTTTAGCTTCAGCAATGCGAGAATCTCGTAAAAGTTCTGCCTGTTGCTGACGACCGATAGAATCAAGATATCCCACTTCATCGGAAATATTCTGAATTTGTAGAGTATCTAATACCAAACCTAATTTTTCCAAGTCGTCTTCTGCTTCTTCTAGTAAGCTTTTGGCAAAAGCAATCTTATCCTCGTTCACTTGTTCCGGTGTCAGAGAAGCTAACACACCCCGCAAATTTCCTTCTAAAGTTTCTTGGGCTAATTTTTCAATTTCCTGGCGAGATTTTCCGAGTAACCGCTCAATGGCATTATGAATAGTAGGTTCCTCACCAGCAACTTTGATATTTGCCACACTTTCTACCGTCAGGGGAATACCACCTTTAGAATAAGAATTATAAACCTTGAGTTCAATAATCATATTACTCAAGTCCATGCGGAAAGCTTGTTCTAATAGGGGGACGCGAATACTACTACCTCCTTTAACAAGGCGATACCCAACTTTTTTCTTGGTGTCTCCAACATGGTGACGACTGCCAGCAAAAATTAGGACTTCACTTGGTTGACAAATGTAATAAAGGTTACGAATTACAAATACACCTGCACCAGTTCCTAGACCGAAAACTCCTAGTAATGCTAATATTATTTCCATGATTTTTTTACTCCGTAATTTTAGTTAGTGAGATATTGGCAGATAAAAGAGAGGAGGATAAGAATAGAAACTTAAATTTTACCTCAATATACTTAACAATGGATAATTGATAATTGATAATTAATCAATTCGGTTTAAAGCCTTCTATTTCAAGAGAAAAAGCGGTCGTTTAGCTAGCGAACAACTACGTTTTTCATGTCGCGCAGCGTTTCATGTCGGCTCTTAGCCGAAAACTGCTGTCGCCGAACAGAGCTTTCCGTAGGATGGGATGGATGGGTTCCCTAAGCATATCCAATCAGCCAAGAGAAAAGAAAAAATTTTCCTTAAGGATCAATCCTATCCGTTTTCAAGGAGAGGTAAGTATTAATTATTAATTATTAATTATTAATTATTAATTATTAATTTTTGAATATAGTTCCATGTCTTGTTGAATCTGATTTTTGTACTTTTTTAAAGATGGTAAGCAAGTAGAAAAACTTTGCAATATTACTAAAATATCCTCAATTATTTCAGATTTAAAAGAAAGTTCCGTGTTGTTTAAAACAACTAAATCACAATTATTTTGCTCGCATAGCCATTTGAATAAATCAAAGCCGAATAGAGCTAATCTATCCTGATGAGTAACTATTAGCTGTTCCACTTCACCAGCACAAATTTGTGATAGTAAATTCAACAACTTTTGACGTTTAAAGTTTAATCCTCCTCCTATTTCTTGAACTGTTTCTGCATTAGGATATAAATTCTGTAATTCAGCTACTTGTCTATCTAAATCAGATTTTTGAGCATTGCTGGAAACCCGACAATACAAAACAGTTTTTCTAGGTACATTCCTTGTATTTTGGATGTAAGAGTCAATGTCATAACGTCGTTGGCCTGATGGTGTTTTGATGGCACTAATTTTTTTGTTTTCTTCCCATCTGACAAGTGTTCTGACATTAACCCCCAGTATTTCAGCAGCTTCTCTAGGTTTTAAGTATTTTGTCATTGAAATTGCCTGCAACAACATACCTAGAATAACGTTTTATGACGGAAATTGTCAAATAATAAAACTCTACTTTTGAGCCTCTAGAGATTCAACTTTTTTTCCATTCTGACTGCTGAAGTTACCTGTCACATCAACGCCAAGGGTTTGATTAACATTTTTGAGGAACTGACGGAAGATTTCCGGATAAGCATTTACCAAACTAGCGATCGACTTACCATCCCCAGTATCAATAACTTTAACATTTTCCAGCTTAACTTGTCCTGGAATTTTAGCAGACTCGCGCAAAATCATGCTAATTTGCTGCAAGTAGAATAACTCTGCAGCATCCTTACCAGTTTCTTGCCAAACCAACGAAAGCATATCGTTAACAAAAGCTTCAGCTTGAGCATTTTCTGAGAGTGAAGCAGCATTTCCTCTAGCTAGCAATTCTCTAGCTTGCCGTTGCGCTTCTGCTGGTAAGACTTCATCTGCTTCCAGACGTAACCTTTCTAATTCGGCGCGGACTGTTTGCAATAATTGTTCTGCTCTCGCCCTAGCTTCTTTTCCTGCTGCTATAGTTCGCTCTTCTTCAGAACGCGCTTGCTGTTCCAACTCAGCTTTGATTTTGCGAAGTTCGTTTTCTTTCTGAACTATTAATGTAGCTGCCTGAGTTTTGGCAATTTCTGACTCTCGTTTTGAGTCTGCTTCTATTTGCTCCGCTTCTGCTTTAGCATTAGATTCAGCAATTTCGGCATCTCGGCGAATCATGGCAATTTGTTTGCGACCGATGGAGTTTAGGTAGTCTACGTCATCAGAAACACTTTGAATTTTTAGGGTGTCTAGTTGCAGACCCAATTTAGCTAAGTCACGACTCACATCTTCGGCAATGCGTTCGGCAAATTGGAGACGGTCTTCATTAAGTTGTTCTGGGGTGAGGGTAGCGACAACACCCCGCAGGTTTCCTTCTAGGGTTTCTCTAGCAACACGGGTAATTTCTGAGCGATCCCGATCGAGAAATCTTTCTATGGCATTACCTACCACTTTGGGGTCGTTAGAAACTTTGACATTGGCGATCGCTTGAATATTTAGTGGGGTACCTCCTTTGGAGTAAGCATTGCGCACTTCTACAGGGACTGGCATTGTTCGCAAGTCCATTGTTTTGGTTGTTTCTATAATTGGAATGGGAATTGCTCTGCCACCAAAAATTACGCGATAACCAACTGTTTGCCCTTCTTTTGTCCGCCGTTTACGACCGGATAAAATTAGAATTTCATTAGGTTTACAAATTTGTATGAATGTATTGATAAACCAGATGAGTATTAGTATTCCAAATATGGATAGAGCGATGGGTAAACCTGTATAAACTTCTTTTGTTAAGTTATTAGGTTGGTTGGTTTCTAAAACTCTAGGAGCTTGTGCAATTTCTACTGTAGTTATTTCGGTTTTCCCTGGCTCAATAAATTGACTGTTCATTAGCTAAATTTCCTGATTACAAATGTGAAATAATTAATAGATTTATGGCTCAACTGAAATTAAAATAAATTACCACAAAGACCATATATCAAGCATCATTTTCTATTCTTTTTGACAAAAAAAAATAAACTGAATACAAGTCTGATAATTCATCAATACTTTTGACTTTTAACTTTTGATTTTTTACTTAGTTAGTTAGAAAAAATTATGAGTTTGTAGTTGCCCTTTAGGACTCCAAATATACCTCTGGCGTTAAAGGGCAACTACGAAGCCGTATTATAAGTGTTTGACAGAACATAGTATTATTCCTCGTTATGAAAAAATGATGGGGAAACTACCCACACCTGATTATTTTCCGTGCCCACAATAAATACTTTTTCTCCCTTAGTAAATTCTTTAGATTCTTGTGTGCGGGCAATTAGCTCAAGATTAGACCCCTTAATATATAGGCGTACTTTTCCCCTACTATGAGCATCAAAAGGAATTTCTACAATGCAAGGTAAACCCAAAAAATCTTGAGGACTAACCAGACTATTTATAACTTGTCGTTGACGAAAAATCCACAACAACAAAACTATGAACATTCCAGCAAATATTCCCACTGCCACTGAGATATAGGCTAGTATTAAAATTTGATTTTTCATCGTGATTTATTCCTAGGTAAAAAATCTTAAGATTTCTCCTCAGACGACCTAGCCATCCAATCTTCTGATACTACCCATACTCTATTATTTTCCACTCCCACGATAAACACTTTTTCTCCCCTAGTAAACTGCCTATTTTCTTCAGTAAAAGCAATAAATGCCACGATAGACTCCTTAACATTTACTCGGATTTTGCCTTTACTATTTTTATCAAAAGGAATTTCGATTGTTCCCGAAAGACCTAGCAAATCATCACTACGCACCAAGCTATCAGCGGGACTATTTTTTAAGGTATGTAATACATAAGCCATAATTGTGCCACATAAAATACCAACGATTATAGAAATAATGGCAATTATAGTAGGTGAAAGACTCGTAGAAAGATTGGATAACAAAATTCCAGTTAAGCCAAAAAAGCAACTGCCAAAAGTCCAGAATTTCAAGCTAAAAAATGGTAACCATAACCGCCGACGAGGCTGGTGATATATTGAGGTATTATCTTCTTGATTTTTTTGGTCAATAATTTCCAGGTCTTGCTCAAACTCTCCCTCAAATTCTACACCATCTATACCTGCAAATGCTGAGACTGCAACAAATGCTCCACCAATAATTAGACAGAAAATATAAGCTGATTCCATAATTTGTCCTTCATAATTTTTAGTACCCTTTTATCTATTTATATTGTGACAAATTAGTTTCCCCATTTACCAATTTGTAAAAAAAATTTGTATTTGACTGGGAAACTGCCTGCTATATCATCAGCAGGAATCTTAATTATTATGAAAACTTTTTTGTTGGAGTACAGAGTGGTTTTGTTTGAGGGACTTAGAGATCTTGCATCCAATGTCAGTAGATTGTGGGGAGTCGTGAATTGAATCTGGTATAAAGTCAATAGACGACTAATTTCATCTTCTAACCAGTTAATAAAAGTTTGATAAGCTATGATTTGTGGATTAAATTTTAGGGAATTATTAAGGAAAGCCTCCCCTTTAAAGGGTAAAAAAAATTCTTTTTTTCCTTTTAGTCAATCCTCTCCTTAAAAGGGAGAGTTCATTAATGGATAATGGATAATTGATAATTACCTCTGGTTAAAACCGTACGGGAATTGAATATAAGGAATATTTTCTTTTCTCAAGGGGAGATTGGATATGGCGTTTAGCGTTCCGCACAACTTCGTTAACGCTGCGCGACATGAAAAGCGTTCGCGGCTCTGTAAAGAGCGGGAGACCTCGCCATCCCATCCTAACGGACTGCTCCGCTTTCCGACCGCTTTTTCCCCTATCCAAGGGGAGGCTTCAAGGCGTGAATTATTTAATTATTAATTCTTGAATTACCTATTTGTAATAATTAATTATTAACGGAAACGAGAGAAGGAAGTTTGGCAGAAGATATATATTTTCGTGAAATTCAAAAAGTAGCTAAGTTGAAAGTGCAGTTATTATGGCGGCGTCGTGTCACCTGGTTATTGGGAATACAAATGATAGTAATTTAGTTAATGGCAATAAACGGTCTTGCTCCCACTAGAGGCGCTAGTAATATGCTGGTATTTTGCTATGTTTTACAAGTATGTAGCAATTACGCTTTGCGTCGCCCTGAAAAATTTGCTGCTATTGTACGAGTTGTCTGTTTGTATGTTTTGCTGTTTATAGGAGCATTTTTATTGCCGACATTATTATGTGGAGTTAATGAAATTTTGAGTACGCCAAATTATCTGATGGGTTTACCACAATTTCTGCTACTATGGCCGTTTTTTCTTTTCTATAACTATAGCGCAACAGTTAAATTAATTTTGATTCCTGCTTACACTATAAAATTACAGGTGAGTTGGTTATTTGTATGTTTAGTTTTCCTAGAATTAATATTGCCTGGGGTAACTTTGACAACAGTGGAGAAGTTTTTAGTGGTGAGTGAAAAATGGTTGTCTCGCCCATTTGTTTTTACTGGAGTAGGTAATGTTTCTAGGAAACAAGTTGGTTTATTGAGGTTTTTACTGTTGGCATCGATCGGGGTTTGGTATCAGCGAGTGGCGGATGGTTTGTTAGGGGTAGCGATGAGTAAGGAAATGTTCGTATTAAAGATGCTGGGACTATTTTTATTTTTGCCCTTCGGAATTATTGTGGTTACTATCAGGTCATCTTGGTTTCAACGTTTACGTTGTTGGTTATTTGTGGCAGAATCAAATTAATTTTTCCGAAATTTATTAACAATTATATGTAGGTTTATTTATCAAATCATATGTGTTAAAAATATGTGTCTTGCCTTAAGCATTCAGCGGTCATATTTTAGCTGTCAGTTATTAATTTATTATCTTGGAAAGAGGAAATAGAATTGAAAGATTGAGCCAAAATTCAAAGTTACTCTCAAACCATCTTATATCAAATCCGGTTAAATAACCTCAGTATCAATTTAGTAGTCAATAGTCAGTAGTCAGTAGAAAATACTTAACCACTTATTTCTAGGGCGTCTTAAGAATTTGAAACTCAACTTCCTAGACTATCCTCGAACCCTGTAGATACTATTATTGTCTGTGCAATTAAACGGATTTGATATTAGCTAATCTTCCTCATTAATTAAAAAGCTATTAGTACATTATAATTAAGAAAAAGCTAACTGCTAATACCTGAATACTTACCGAATAATTAAGGTTTAAAACCTCTCCTTTAAAGGAGAAAAAAGCGGTTATTTCGGCTGTCGCCGACATGAATGCGGAGCATGACCTAGGATGGGATGGCGAGGTCTCCCGCTCTTTTTTTCATGTCGCGGCGTTAACGAAGTTTTGCGTTAGCTAAACGCCAGATCCAATCGACCAAGAGAAGAAAAAATTTTCTTTAAGGGTCAATCCTCTTTCTTTTAGGGAGAGGTAATTATTAATTGTTAATTGTTAATTATTAATTATTGAAGTCGTACCTTCCTTCTTCCTTCTGAAATACTATAGCAATCCTAAATAGGTTGCGGGTAATCAAAAAGTAAATAAAAAAACTGAAACTCTTAGCAGTTAAGTGTTCCCTAAAAAGCAGTAAGATTTTTGACACGAATAAAATAGGATTGCTATATATACTTAAAATACTGAGGTTTTGAGGAAATAAAACATGGTAACACCACTTCCTTTGTCCCAAACTGATGCAGAAATTGTTTATCCCGATAATGATAGTCAACCAATGGCAGATAATACGATTCAATTTTGTTGGATTACAATTATTCAATATAATTTAGCTTGGTTATTTGCCAATAATTCAGAAGTTTTTGTGGCTGGAGATTTACTTTGGTATCCCGTAGAAAATAATAATAAATTACGACAAGCTCCAGATATAATGGTAGTATTTGGAGTAGCAAAAGGAGACCGAGGTTCTTATCAGCAATGGAAAGAAAATAATATTGCTCCACAGGTGGTATTTGAGATTCTTTCTCCAGTAAATACAGCCAAAGAAATGAATCGCAAACTATTATTTTATGACCGCTATGGAGTGGAAGAATATTATCTTTATGACCCTCAAAAAAATAGTTTGACGGGATGGTTGCGTTCGGAAACTTGGCTGGAAATAATTGATGAAATGAATGGTTGGGTTTGACCAAGATTAGGTATAAAGTTTAAGTTAACAGAAGAAACATTAATATTGTATTGCCCTAATGGGAAAAGGTTTAGAGATTATGATTATATTGAAGTGGAGAAACAACTGGAGGTGGCAGAAAGTCGAGCAACTGTTGCGGAGGAACGCGCTAAACGTTTAGAACATTTATTGCGAGAAGCGGGTATCGATCCTAATTGGAATGAATAGGTTAAGTTTTTGGATAAAATAGAAATAGGTGATGGGCTATGGGGCGGGTTTATCCCATCAAATGTTAATACCGCTAATTTAACGCTGAACCCGTCCCTACTATTCCCAAATTTGTAGGGTGCGTTAGACGGCTAAAATTTATACTGTGAAAGGCATTTAATAACCTATTAAAATACACCATTGAATATTTGTCAGTCTACTAATGAATTTTTTTACTTTTCTATATCAATAGTTTGAAGGATTTTTTTAATGAAGATAAAAACATTTTTGCATCTGACTTTTTACAGTATCTTTTGGGTCTGGAATGTGACATTTTTAGGACTTGTATATTTTTGGATTTTACCAACTATTGGATACTCTTTAATCGAAGGTACATTTTCTGGTTTAATACCCCATCAATTTTTGATTACTTTCATTAGCATAGTAGCAATTCCAACTATTTGTACTATCTTTGGCGGATGGCGTTTTCGCAAGCAACCTCTACAATTAATTCGGTTATTTTATGGTGTAGAAGCACCTTTATTTTTACTATGTTTATTGCGTTTATTTGTGCTACGAGAACTTACCCAAGCCAGCACTTTAATTTTAGCCACAATATTAGTTAGTATTATCGCATTTGCTCTGGAACTTTTATATGGTTATGCTAATCGAAATCGGTTAGCATTATGGTTACAAATGTTTGTTCATACTCTCATGTTATTAACTGGTTTATATGTGGGAATATTACTATTATTTTATGCTGTGCCAGTATCTGTAATGTTGTTACGAGAATTTTTCTCATTTTACTGGCTGCAAGGAATTATTTCTGAGTTAACTTACGCTCCTACCTATGCATTTACATTAGTTTCATCTTTATTTATATTAGCTTTAAGCACAACTTTATTTGTATTTATGCCTTCAGCTCTGGCGAGTTTATACGTTCATTCTGGGCAAAGAATCTTGAGAATGTTTGCTTTTAAACATGGGTATAAACGTACATTTAAAGGAGTTGTTGCTGTGATAACTGCTTGGATGATTCTGTTTGTTTCATTTCAGCAACAACCCCAAGTTATAGTTTTTCAAATGTTAGATTTACCAATTAGAAATCAGAGCGATCGCCAAGAGCTTTTAGCCAATTCTAATTTAATTAGAGATGGATTAGTTAATGCCTATTTATCTTCATATCGTTATCTGAGTTCGGAGGGTAGAAGTAACCAAATTCGCATTATGTACAGAAGCACATTTGGTTTGCCAGAATCAATTAATCAAACATTACAAGATTACTTCAATCATCTTATGTCACCTTTCTTATATAAAGGTTCTCATAAAGATAAACAAAAAGCAGCAAAACTCTACAGTAATTTTTTCGATACGCCAATTCAAAAAGCAGAACAAAAAGCAATTCTTAAAGCTATTCAATCGACAGCAAATCAAGATGAAGTTAAAGCTGGATTATTAAATATTGGGGAACAAAAAGTCTGGCTGAAAAACCAAGAAGTTACTGTTACAGAAAATGGAGACTGGGCAGATATAGAAATATATGAAATTTACGAAAATCAAACCTTTGAACCTCAAGAAATTCTCTATTATTTTACCATTCCAGAAAGTGCAGTTATTACAGGTATTTGGTTAGGCGATACTGACAACCGCGCCCGACGTTTTCCTTTCAAAGTTTCCCCTCGTGGTGCAGCACAAAAAGTCTATAATTCGCAAGTTAGAAGAGAACGTCCGGTCGATCCTGCTCTCCTAGAAAAAGTCGGACCTCGCCAATATCGTTTACGAGCATTTCCCGTACCAGCAAAGTTGTCGGTAAGGGAACGAAGAACTAACGTAGAGCGACCAACACAAATGCACTTGTGGTTAACTTATCAAGTAATGGCAAAAGATAATAGTTTTGCTTTACCGGAGTTGACAGAAAAACGAAACATTTATTGGAATAAAGACACGAAACGAATTTATAACGCTAAGTCTGTCAGAAGCGATCAAGAAACATGGTTGCCACCTAGTCTTCCTGCAATTGCCGAAACAACTCCACAACAACATCAGATAAATTTCACCAACGGATATCAAATTTCTGCTCAACCGTTAGTAACGCCAGAAAAATTTTTACCGGAAAGCGAAAGGTTTGCAGTAGTTGTGGATACTTCCTATAGCATGAGAGCTAAAACCCAAGAATTAAAACAGACTATTGACTGGTTAGTAGCAAATGGTTTGGGAGACCTGAGTTTTGGTAATGGTGATGCAGATATATATCTGACTGATGTTGGTTTTCCACCCCAACGCATTGATGATATTAGTCAGTTTGATACTGAGAAAATTACATTTTTCGGTACGCTCCAATATCAAGAAATGCTGGAACAGTTTCTCCAGTTACGAGGAGATACTCGCTACAATGGGGTGATATTGGTTACTGATGAAGGTAGTTATGAACTTTCGGATGACAGTCAAGAAATGCCCAACTTATCTGCACCTTTATGGATGTTGCATTTGGGGGGGATGCCTCCTGCTTATGATGATGCCACATTAAAATTGATGCAAAAAAGTGGGGGTGGTGTGGCGACAAAACTTACCGAAATATTCCAACAAGTGACGGCAAAATCAAAATTAGGAAAATCTGTTGTTAGTGTGGCAGATGGGTATGCTTGGTTTATGGAGAAAAAATCTCGTGAGGAAATAATAGAGGATAATTTTGCTCCCCTGGCAGCTCAACAGTTAGTTTTGGGGTTGAGTAAAAAAATGAATTTGGAGACTCTCGAGGAGTTGGATGCTATTCACGCGATCGCTAAAACCTATAAAATAGTTACGCCTTATTCTTCAATGATAGTTTTAGTGAATGATGAACAACGGGAAGCACTCAAACGTGCAGAAGCAGCAGCAGACCGTTTTAACCGTAAAGTTGAGGATGGCAAGGAGGAATTAACCGACCCCAATAACCCATTAGATGCTGCAAATGTACCCGAACCTGGTATGGTATTGGGAATGGTGGCAATGGGAATAGCGCTATGGATAAGTCAAAGTTCAAAATTCAAAAGTTAAAAGTAGTAGGGTGTGTTTTGCTGGCACAAAGCGCAGCTTTGCGATAGCAAACAACAGTGTTTGCGGAGCATTCCGCACCGAAAGCGTAACGCAAAAAATTCTGGAATAGGCGGTGCCTTACATTGCATTAACGCACCCGACAGGACTGACACACCTTAAATAGTGCATTATAAAATGGGGAGATTCGGAGATGGGGAGATTGAAGTAATTATAGAATAATAAACATATACTATATAACCGGATTCTATATGATGGGGCGATAGGGGAATGGGGTGATTACGAAAAAAGCGATCTGCACAGTTTTAACTGCGTCAGTCTACTACTGGACTGTTTTATCTAAAATATGCATCAGATTTGTTATTGCGTTTTGCTGGCGCATAACTCCGTTAACGGTTCGCGACATGTTTGCGGAGCATTCCGATAGGAAAAAGCGCAGCTTTGCCATAGCACAGGAATATGTATTGGTAGACTCAGAATCAACTTTGCTAGAAATTTCTCGTCGAGGAGAGGGGAAAATGTGGCTTTGCAATTATTATGAAGCGGGGGAGGCGATCGCTTGAGAGACTGTTTGTAAAACAAATCTTAAGAAGACCCAGAGCTTTTAGCAGCAAG
>NZ_JBNHEP010000111.1:0-1222 GCF_050015995.1 Dapis brunnea BLCC-M229
TAACTAAAGCTGCTTTACTTGTAAAATAATTTCATCAAAGCTATGGAGGTTTTGTTAAAGAAAAACGTAGGGAAGATGGGTCGAAAGATAGGGAACAAGCAAAGAATATTTACCCTGTTAGTTGTACCATATTAATCACTAAATCTAGCTTGATCTAATACTAATTGGAAAAAAGTTGGCTAAAGTAGGAGTTTAGTAACTAAATTTCTGTTGTTTAAGAGTCTCTAACTAAAGCTGCTTTACTTGTAAAATAATTTCATCAAAGCTATGGAGGTTTTGTCATAAAAAAATGAGTAGAATACTAGCATTGATCTATGGTGTGGTTTGTTATTTAATAGCATTGATAGCTTTTATTTACAGTATTGGTTTTATTGGCAACTTAATATTGCCAATAACACTAGATTCAAACTTGGATAGTTCTCTGATTAAGGGTTTATTAATTGATATTTTATTAATCGGTTTGTTTGGCATTCAACATAGTCTCATGGCTCGTCAAAGTTTCAAGAAATGGTGGACAAAAATAATTCCAGAACCTATAGAACGTAGCACTTATGTTTTGATGTCAGGTCTGATATTATTACTGTTATTTTGGCAATGGCATTCTCTCGGTGCAATTATTTGGAATATACAAAATCCCATAATTTATAATATTATTTATGGCATCTTTGCCTTGGGATGGTTAATTGTTTTCCTGAGCACTTTGATGATTAACCATTTTGATTTATTTGGCTTGCGACAAGTATATTTATATTGGCGTGGTCAGGAATATGAAGATTTAGGATTTAGAACTCCAGGGTTTTATAAATATAGTCGCCATCCGATTATGTTTGGTTTTGTTATTATTTTTTGGGCAGCTCCATTGATGACAATTTCTCATCTAGTTTTTGCTATGGGTACAACAATTTATGTGCTAGTAGGTATTAAATTAGAAGAGGTAGATATGATTTCTTTTTATGGAAATTTATATCAGGAATATCGGCAGCAAGTTTCAATGTTAATTCCTTTGCAAAGAATCAAATTAACTGAGCAAGAACTTCAGGAATAACTCTAATACCAATTTTTTAGGGAGTAGGGAGTAGGGAGTAGTAATTCGGGTTCAAGGAAATAGAAAATAAGAAAAAAAACTGCACCTGTTAAGCTTGAGAAATACTATCTATAATATAGATAAAAAATAATATCAAGTTGAAAAAATTATCAATGGCGCAGAAATTTATGGAAAAAA
>NZ_JBNHEP010000112.1:0-1741 GCF_050015995.1 Dapis brunnea BLCC-M229
TAACCAGTTTAAAAATTAACAATTAAATGAAAATTCAAGAAGTTTTTTTGTCACTAGCAAATGCAGCAGCTACTTACAATCTTGGTAAAAGTTTGGGAGAATTTTTACCTGCTGGTAGTGTAATTTTATTGGAAGGAAATTTAGGTAGTGGTAAGACTACTTTTGTTCAAGGTATTGGAGCAGGTTTGGGAATAACTGAAACAATTGATAGCCCTACATTTACTTTAATTAATGAATATTTTTCTGGCAAAATTCCTCTTTATCATTTCGATCTATATCGTTTGGAAAGTTCAGAGATTGAAGCTTTAAATTTGGAGATTTATTGGGAAGGTTTAGAAGTACCTTTAGGTATTGTAGCAATTGAATGGGCTGAGAAGTTGGTTTATTATCCTCCTAATTTTTTACGGGTTTATTTTAATTTTTCTAATGGAGGAGATACTGTTGACAAAACTCCCCACGGACGCCATGTTAAATTAATTTCTATTGGTAAGTTTGATTTTGATGTGGATAAAATTTAGGTACTTTTATTTGATTTTGGGGTAATGGTCTTACCATAAGCAATTTCAGAATCTTCTAATAGCCACTTATACAAAGCTTTGTGTTCTGAATCAATTTCTTCCACAGACTTATAATAATAATTTTCCCAGCCCTTTTCTGGTAGACCTGCAAATATCATAAGATTCAGTGGATAACTTTCACTATCCGTGCAGTGACGAAAATCATCTCGAAACAGAAAAACTTTTTTATTGAGGGCTATCGCAACACCTAATTCAACAGTTAAAGAATATTTGCAAAAAAAAAGCCCGAAACTTTCTGAGTTACAGCGACTATTAAAATTAGCTAATACTCCTTTATTTCCATCGGTTAAATTTGACAATATAAATGGCATTACAGTTGCTATAGCAATCCTAAATAGGTTGTGACAAATTAAAAAGTAAATAAAAAAATTGAAACTCCCACCTGTTCCCTGTTCCCAGTTAAGTGTTCCCTAAAAAGCAGTAAGATTTTTGCCACGAATAAAATAGGATTGCTATAGATAAAATTGGGATATGATTCGTGGGTTTATTGCTGGAATTGATGATACTGAAAATATACCTCTGATTTTGGTTATTTGTCAGCAAAATATGGGTAAGTTATTGTGGAATAGAGTTAATCATAGAACAAAAAAACGTTTTTGTACTTATGATGCAGAAACAAGATGTTTTTTTGATTAACTTAAGACAGGTAGTTTTTGTATTTGTAGAATTTTTTAACCATACAGTTTCACAGCATATTTTTAAAGCTACATATCCTTATCTTATCAACTCCAATAATTTTGGAGTCACGGTTAAAAAATTGACAAATATTCCTACTTTAATAGAATCATTGGATTTAGATTTACCACAAGCCTATACAGAAACAGAAAAAATTAGAAAGGAGACAGAAAAAATTAGAAAAGATTATATTTTAAGAGTTGGTAATAATCTCAAAGTCTTGCCTGATGATTTCAAATTAAATGAAAAACTTGTCTGGTAAAAATAAGCGATATTCTATATTTACTGTTAATTACCCAATTTATTTTGTTGAATTTCTAACTTGTGAAATTTTTCCTTCTATTGCGTATAGAGCAATAGTAGTTTCATTTGCTGAAGCTCCCGGAGATGGATGATGAAATTTTTCCTTCTATTGCGTATAGAGCAATAGTTATTTCATTTGCTGAAGCTCCCGGAGATGGATGATGAAATTTTTCTCTTCTATTGCG
>NZ_JBNHEP010000113.1:0-5780 GCF_050015995.1 Dapis brunnea BLCC-M229
TGAAATCCTTTTTGTGTAAACATGGCTTGTGTAAATAATTTTGTGTAGGTGTTTATCTAATACAAACCCGGTTTCTATTCCTTATTTATATCGGTCATAGTAAGGATTTAACTTCTGAGTTCTCAATTCGGAATTATGACTTCAGCTATACCTTCTTCAAATGAACAGCAAACTACTTCAACAAGTCCGAATATTAGATCCAGTTTCCCACACAGACCGAGTTGCTGATGTTTTAATTATTGATGGAAAAATAGCAGCAGTTGAGGAAAATATTTCTGAGTTCCCAACTAAAACAGATATTCAAGATTGTCGGGGATTAATTTTAGGTCCTGGTTTAGTAGACTTATATAGTCATAGTGGGGAACCAGGGTTTGAGGAACGGGAAACTATAGAGTCTTTAATGCAAGCTTCTAGAGCAGGTGGTTTTACTAGATTAGCAATTTTGCCGAATACTTTTCCTCCTGTGGATAATCCTGCTGGTTTGGCAAGATTACAAAATTTGGCAACTCAGGCAAATGATAAGTCTGCTTTTCCTCTTCTTTATTATTGGGGTGCTATTACCCAAGGTGTAAAGGGCGAGCAAATGACTGAGTTGGGAGAATTAGCAACAACGGGAGTTGTCGGGTTTGCTGATGGTTTGCCTCTAGAAAATCTTAGTTTGTTACGGCGAGTTTTGGAATATTTGAAACCTCTGAATAAATCTGTGGCTTTATTTTGCAATAATTCTGGGTTGGCAGGTAATGGGGTGATGCGAGAGGGATATGATTCTATTCGCTTGGGTTTGCCTGGGGTTCCGAGTATGGCTGAAAGTTCTGCTTTGGCTGCTGTGTTAGAGTTAGTAGATACTATTGGTACTCCGGTTCATATTATGCGAGTTTCTACTGCTCGGAGTGTGGAGTTGATTGAAGCTGCTAAAAGTAGGGGTTTGCCTATTACTGCTAGTACGACTTGGATGCACTTGTTGTTAGATACTCAAGCTATAGAAGGTAAGTCTCATTTAGATACTGAGTTTGTTCCTTATGACCCGAATTTACGTTTGGAACCTCCTCTGGGAAATAAGAGCGATCGCTTGACTTTAGTTCAAGGTCTCAAGGATGGGGTTTTAGATGCTATTGCTATTGACCATGCTCCTTTTTCTTATGAAGAGAAAACTGTTGCTTTTTCTGAAGCACCCCCAGGAACAATAGGACTAGAAATAGCATTACCTTTATTATGGCAGAATCTTGTCGAAACGGGAGAATTGTCTGCTTTAGATTTATGGAGAGTATTAAGTACAACTCCTAGCAAATGTTTAGGATTAAGTCCTGGAGAGATAAGACCTCAAGAGTTAGCAGAAGTTACCCTATTTGCACCTCAAGAAATTTGGGTAGTAGAAAAGCAAACTTTGAAATCTCGTTCTATCAATACACCCTGGTTAGGAAAACAAATTCAAGGTCGTGTCCTGGAATTGAAATTTTAAAGGATTTGACTTTTTATCCTTAATGTACTCCGAAACAGTAAAAAGACTTTTTCAGCAAACCCTAATTACAGCAGATTTTGAGAGAATGATGTACAGGGTAAATGGTGAAAATCTTGTAGTGCTGGCATCTTGACCGCGATGGTGTACCTCATAACAATGGAAAGCGCTATATCAATTATCCATTATTAAAATAGTTACTTAGTTTATCCAAAATATATTCCGAAACAGTTTATGAAAGATACAAATACTGAAACTAAACCAGATAAAGTTGGTACAACAGAAGCAGCATTTCTTCTAAATATTTCTACTGCTAGACTAAGATTACTTCTTAGGCAAGGTCGTCTCAAAGGAGCCAAAAAAGTTAAACGCTTTTGGGTAATTCCTTTAAATGGTCGAGGAATGCCAGAAATTACCCCTGGTCGTCGAGGTCCTCAAGGAACTTGGAATAAAGGATTCCGTACAGGCAATACTTTTATCCATGTGCTGCGAAGAGAAATTGACTATAACCGAGACCACGGCACATCTCTTCCAGCCATTTCTGTTAAACAAGGAGAAAGAAATAATCGTTGCCACGAAGTAGAAATTCTAGGAAATTGCAAAATCGTCTATCGACCTCATAAACCTAATAGGAGTCAAGCAGGTGGCGCCCGCCTGTGGATTGAGGTCGAGCCTGATGTTGAAATTATTCGTAAATTTTTCCGGGATACGGAACTAAATGAAAATCAACCTCAAGGCTCCAGTTAAGTTAAAGTCTGATTTTTAGTAACTACTTTTTATCTATACTAATTAATAGTGGTGTTGCCTTGTTTAACTTTTAGGCTACTATTATAGATTACTATGCAAATAATTCTAAATATTTGTGGCGTACTAACCTCTATAAATTTCATCATTTGTACAATGGTAATTCATCTATTGTACCAAGACTATCGAGAGGCCAAAAGCGAAATATAGCTCGACCAATAATATTTTCATAAGGAACAAAACCCCAACACCGCCCATCATAACTATGATTACGATTATCCCCCATGACTAAATAAGAATTTGGAGGTACTGTCACAGGTTGAGAAAGAAACCTTTTATCAGGAGGACAAACATCTATTCTAGTTTGTTGGTGATTAACCTTTCTCGCCTCAAGTTCCGCTGGATTCAAATCTGAAGCAACATAAGTTTCTTCTACTACCCGATCGTTAACATATACTTTTCCATTTTTCAACTCTACTCGATCTCCAGGTAATCCAACTATCCGTTTAATAAAAGCATCTTTGTACTGGGTTTTAAGTTCATTTGTTGGATTAAAAACCACAATATCTCCTCTTTCCGGATTTTTGAATTGATAACCCAATTTATCTATAATCAAACGGTCATTAATTTGTAATGTTGGTAGCATCGAACCAGAAGGAATATAACGTGCTTCAGCAACAAATTGACGAATTCCTATAGCTAAAATCACGCTAAGTCCAATAGTTTTAATTGACTCAATTATAGGATTTTCTTCATTTGAATTTTCTTTATGTGTAGATTTTTCTTCTTTATTCATCATTTATATTTGTCAAATAATTAATTTTAAAATACTGGTTTTATTTATGGATTTTAGCCCTAGGGTATTCAGGATTTGTTTTTGACTTTACAACCTTACCTACCTATTAAAAATACCTTGGAGTCTCAATCATATAACGTTCAAAATTATAGGACTACATTTTTAGGTTTTTGAGTTTATAGTCATAATTATACCTATGCTATGGAAGTATAATATATTTAGGATTAAAATAACATTATAGCGTTTCTCAAGTTACTGAGGTGTTGTTTTTCTTCTTTTCTATTTCCTGTTTCCCGAATTACTAGCGTGTCTGGCTTGAAAATTTGGAGAACCCCTTCCCCCTAACCCCCTTCCCTACAAGGCTATGCTTTGCCCATAAGTCTTAGAAGTATGCAGGGTAGGGAGTGTGGTCCGTGTGGGGAGATGGTTATAGTAGCTAGCAAGAGTTTGCAAATGGCTTTCATTGCCTTATTCACTTTTAGCTACTTCTGTCCTAGATATGAGAAATGGCAGGTTTGTCTTCACTTCCCGATCAGACTCCTCTCCCTCGTCTCACCTATCCTGTAAGGAATTCAACATATTTGGGTAAAGCATAGCCCCCTACAAAGTAGGGTTCTTTCATTCTCTCAAAAGACAGATGAACCTATCTCATTATTGTTTGTTGAAACCCTTATATTGAGCTAATGGAAAAATCGTGAAATGTTTAAAAATCGTATTAGTGGGATAGACTCATTAGGTAGATGGGTAGATGGGGAGATTTCCCAATTATGTGCTCGAACTTGCCCACAATTTTAGTCTAGACTTCCTGTCCCTATAAGGTAGGGCTGTTTCATTTTCCGAAAAGACACATCGGGAGATGGGGAGATCGGGAGATTTTCCAAATATGTGCTCGAACTTGCCCACAATTTTAGTCTAGACTTCCTGTCCCTATAAGGTAGGGCTGTTTCATTTTCCGAAAAGACACATCGGGAGATGGGGAGATCGGGAGATTTTCCAAATATGTGCTCGAACTTGCCCACAATTTTAGTCTAGACCTGCTATTACTACTCCCTACTCCCTACTTCCTAAAATAATATCAATTTAAAACCCAATTTTTATTATGTCTCCTATCTCTTCTTTATTAATTCGTCGCGCCCGCATCCTTTTACCCAATCGGGAATTTTTAGTTGGTGATGTTCAAATTCAAGGCCGAGAAATTATTCAAGTTGCTCCAGAAATTTCATCTTCAGAAGCTCCAGAAAAAATCATAGATGCTGAAGGTTTAACTTTATTACCAGGAGTAATTGACCCCCAGGTACATTTTCGGGAACCTGGATTGGAACATAAGGAAGATTTATTTACCGCTAGTCGAGCTTGTGTGAAAGGTGGTGTTACTTCTTTTCTGGAAATGCCTAATACCAAACCTTTGACTACGACTCAAGCAGCATTGGATGATAAGTTACAACGGTCAGCTCAAAAATGTTTGGTTAATTTCGGTTTTTTTATTGGGGCAACGGCAGAAAATTTACCCGATCTATTAACAGCTAATCCTACTCCTGGAATTAAAATTTTTATGGGTTCTATGCACGGAGCTTTGTTAGTAGATACTGAGGAAAAATTAGAGCCTATTTTTGCTAAGGGAAAAAGATTAATAGCTGTTCATGCTGAAAATCAAGCTCGAATTGATGAAAGAAAAAAACAGTTTGCTGGTATTTCTGACCCTGCTACTCATTCACAAATTCAGGATAATGAAACTGCTTTGTTAGCAACTAAGATGGCTTTAAAGTTGTCGAAAAAATATCAGCGGAGGTTACATATTTTGCATACTTCGACTGGAGATGAAGCTGAATTATTGCGTCAAGATAAACCTAGTTGGGTAACTGCTGAAGTTACGCCTCAACATTTGTTATTAAATACAAGTGCTTATGAAAAAATTGGTACTTTAGCTCAGATGAATCCTCCTTTAAAATCTGCTTGGGATAATGAAGTTTTATGGCAAGCTTTGTTGGATGGGGTAATTGATTTTATTGCCACAGATCATGCACCTCATACTTTAGAAGAAAAAGGTAAAGGTTATCCGAATACTCCTTCGGGAATGCCTGGGGTGGAAACTTCTTTGCCTTTAATGTTGACTCAAGCTATCCAGGGAAGATGTTCTGTTGCTCAAGTTTCTAATTGGATGTCTACTGCTGTGGCAAAAGGTTATGGAATTCCCAAAAAGGGGGCGATCGCTCCTGGTTTTGATGCAGATTTAGTATTAGTCGATCTGGATAATTATCGCCCTGTTTTAAGAGAGGAATTAATGACAAAATGTGGGTGGAGTCCGTTTGAAGGATGGAGTTTAACTGGTTGGCCTGTTATTACTATTGTTGGGGGAGAAGTTGTGTTTAATCGTGGTGAATTTAATTCTGAGGTTCGGGGTCAAGCTTTGACATTTTCTGCAGCTACCTAATTAATTTTCATGGCGACTTTTTTTGAAGTTTTGCTTGACTTTTAATTGACTTGAAAGGCAAAAAAATTACTCCCCTACTCCTCTACTCCACTACTCTTTAAAAAGACTTTTTCAGCAAACCCTAACTAAGCTCATTAATTTTTGAAGACGTTAATATCTCTCTATCTGTCACCCAAACTATATTCTTAATCCCAAACCTTTATAAAAGGAAAAATTTCATCATCTACCTCCGGGAGCTTCAGTAAATGAAACTACTCTTGCTCTATACGCAATAGAAAGAAAAATTTCATCATCTACCTCCGAGAGCTTCAGCAAATGAAACTACTATTGCTCTATACGCAATAGAAGGAAAA
>NZ_JBNHEP010000114.1:0-28005 GCF_050015995.1 Dapis brunnea BLCC-M229
ATGGCTACCCTATCGACTTAATCTAAAATCTAAAAACTATAACGCAATAGTTTAATTAATTCTCAACCTGCAACAGAGGGATGGCTACCCTATCGACTTAATCTAAAATCTAAAAACTATAACGTAATAGTTTAATTAATTCTCAACCAAAATGGATAGAGGGCACTATACCAAATTCATGCGGAGTTATATTATGTTCGGTTAAATAGTTATTATAATTAAAGTTCGTAGTATAGCTCTCAGCCCTATCTACAGTTCGGGCTGAGAGCTATACTACAAACCATATACTTTATTATAAGTGATTATCCGAACATGATATTAAATCTTCATTAGCAAGTTAATGTTAATTATTCTGATGTTTGCTTCTGTGTACGGACGTTGCATGGAACGTCCCTAATCCCCTACTCAAGATATGGGTAGAAAAGTTTTTGATAAATGGTATTAGTATAACTTCTGACTCAACATATAATTTCCATACAAAAGAGCCTGTATCTTTGATACAAGCTCTTACAAAAAAGTCTAGGAATATTCTCTAATTTTATAGTGAATCATATTCACTAATATTTTCCCAAAGATAACTACTTAATTTCTACCTTAGCCCCTGCTTCCTCTAATTGCTTCTTAATATCTTCAGCAGCTTCTTTAGCAATACCTTCTTTCAGTGGCTTGGGTACAGATTCTACCAAATCTTTTGCTTCTTTCAGACCTAGACCTGTGATGGCACGAACAACTTTAAGAATAGCAATTTTCTTATCTGATGGAAACTCTGTTAAAATTGCATCAAATTCGGTTTGCTCTTCCTCTGGTTCTGCTGCTGCTGCTGCACCAGGTGCTCCTGGCATAGCCATAGGCATCATCATACCACCACCAGTTGCAGCAGCACTAACACCAAAAGCATCTTCAATTTGTTTAACTAATTCAGATGCTTCTAGCAGAGAAAGTGACTTAAGTTGTTCGAGAATTTCGTCAGTTTTTGCAGACATTATTAATCTCCTATTTGTTGTTAGTTTACAGTTATTTGTTTTGGATAATTTTGACTATTTATTATCTGAACTTTAGTCATAAAATTGATAAAATATCAGCCAAAAAAATCGTTTTATTTGTATAGAAGTCGAAGCAAAGGGAACAGACATTCCTAAATGCTCAAACCCAGTCAGAGATTACTTCTGACTTCGCGCCTTGCGCATAATGCTATATTAGGCAGCATCACCTTGTTGCTCTTTGTCTGAGATAGCTTTAATAGCTCTGTTTACAGAAGCTGGAACCTCATTAATACCAGTAGCAAGTTGAGTAGGTACAGCATTCAGACTAATAGCCAACTTAGTAGCTATACTGTTAATAGCACCAGCCACTTGAGCAAGTAACTCTTCCTTGGATGGCAGATCGGCGATCGCTTTGACTTGCTCTTGAGTCAGGAGTCGTCCTTCCATGACGCCACCCTTAAATTCTGTTTTCTTGGTGGCTTTTTGGAAATCTTGGTATGCCTTAATTGCACCACCAATATCATCCTTCAAGAAGAGAAAAGCATTAGAACCCGCCAGCAACTGTTCCATAGGTTGCCAGTTGCTATCTTCTTTAACAGCAATTCCCATCAAAGTATTTTTAGCAACTGAACAAGCACTACCTGTGGGTATTAGTCTCCTGCGCAGGTCTGTAATCTCACCAACAGATAGTCCTTGATAATTAATCACCAGAGTTAGCTGACTTTCACTCAAGTTTTGCTTGATATCTGCCAACATCTCCTGTTTTTGTTCTTTAGTTTTGCCCATATTTATCACCTGCCTTATAAAACTGATACAAAGCGTCACATTATGTGACAAATTGGTGTGTACGGACGTTGCATGCAACGTCCCTTGCTTCCACTGAGGCCGTCAGCGGTTGATCATCCACAGGCATTGAGGGGTCAGCCCACCGCATTTCTCAGATTCAAGCTCCTTGACAAATCAAAAGCCCTGGCAGATTTTGGTATCTGCCAGGGCTAAGAATTATCAAATCCAAATCAAGCAATTAAATTAGGGTCTTTGACAAAACCCTCTATTGTTATCTTTGAATAATTAACTCTTGAACCTCGGCAGGAAATTAAGCTATTAGCACCTACTGTCTTCAGTTCTTCAATTTTGATTGTTTAGCTTGAAAAATCTAAATAAATTTAAATTAAGCTGCTTCCGTTAATTTTAGATCCCGCAAACTATTAACCTCAATTTCAATTGATGGTCCCATCGTTGCCGATACAAATACACTACGCCAGTAGCGACCTTTTGCACCAGAAGGACGGTTGCGGTCAATACACTCTTGTAGAGCTTTTAAGTTTATCAGTAAATCTTCTGGTGAAAAAGAAGCTTTACCAAACATAACATGAACAATACCAGTTCGGTCTGCCCTAAATTCTAACTTACCTGCTTTAAATTCGTCAATTGCCTGTGTCAAGTCAAAAGTTACAGTACCGCCTTTGGGAGATGGCATTAAACCTCTCGGTCCTAGTAAACGACCTAGTTTTGCTACTTGAGGCATCACATCAGGTGTAGCGATTAATCTGTCAAATTCCATCATACCTTTACTAATTTGTTCAATTAGCTCTTCTGAACCTGCTAAGTCTGCTCCTGCTGCTAGAGCTTCATTAACTTTCTCACCTTTGGCAATGACGGCAATTCTAATTGTTTGACCTGTTCCCTTGGGCAAGGCTACTGTAGTTCGTAGTTGTTGATCTGTATATTTAGGATCTATCCCTAAACGAATATGAGCTTCTGCTGCTTCTGGAAATTTTGCTGTAGCTGTTTCTTTTAAAAGTTGAAGTGCCTCTTCTGGTTCATAAGCTCGCTCTTCTACTTTTTTTCTCAGTTCTTGTAATCTACGAGAGACTTTTTTTGGCATTTAATCCTCCTGGGGTACTTAACGAAACTCTGCTTCTCCCCCTAATATTTTTTACTTTCAGTTTGTACTCTAATTAGAAATTGGTTAATTCTATAAAATAGACATCTTGGAAAAGTTTTAATTAAATCAATTCAAGATCTGAAATAAACAATTTCATCTCCCTATTCCCTATTCCCTATTCCCTATTCCCTTACTTCTGCAAGAAGTCTAATCAATCAGCGATCGTAATACCCATATTTCTTGCTGTACCTGCCACAATTTTCATTGCAGCTTCAATGTCATTAGCATTGAGGTCTGGCATTTTTGTTTGGGCAATTTCTTGGAGTTGAGCTTGGGTAATAGAGCCTACCTTTGTCTTGTGTGGTTCACTTGACCCCCTATCCACACCTGCTGCTTTTTTGATTAATACTGCTGCAGGTGGGGTCTTTAGAACAAAGGTAAAACTACGGTCTTCATAAACTGAGATTTCTACTGGTACTACTGTACCCGCTTGGTCTGCAGTTTTGGCGTTATACTCCTTACAAAACGCCATAATATTCACACCATGCTGACCTAAAGCTGGACCAATAGGCGGAGAAGGGTTAGCCTTTCCGGCCGTAATAGCCAACTTAATCAGCGCCACGACTTTTTTTGCCATTAGTTATGCTTTTCTACCTGATTAAACTCTAATTCTACGGGCGTATCACGTCCAAAAATGGATAATAGCGCCTTCAATTTACTTCTTTCTGGACTTACCTCAATCACATCACCTTCAAAGTCTTTAAATGGCCCAGAAAGCACTGTAATGTGATCTCCTTCTGCCACTGTTACTTTTAGGACTGGCTCTTGCTCTTGAGCTCGCCTAAATATCCTATCTACCTCTGAAGGACTTAGAGGTAATGGTTTAACATGACCGCGACCCCTTCCGTAGCGACGCTTTTGTTCAGCCCCTACAAAGTTAATCACATTTGGGGTACTTTTGACAACTTGCCATGCTTCATCATCAATTCTCCATTCTTTCTGTTCCTCATTCCAATTTAGCTTCATTTGTACTAATACATAGCCAGGAAAAACTTTTTCTTCACTATGTTGGCGACTACCATCTTTACGAAGCTTAATTGCAGGTGTATGAGGAATCTCTATTTTCAATATTTTATCTGCAACATCAAGAGTTTGAATGCGCTGAGTTAAATTAGTTTTAACCCGTTTTTCACAACCAGAGGCAACTTGTACTGCATACCAGCGCAGCTCTCCTCTAGCAAACTCTTTAGTTTCTTCTCCTCCTTGGTCTGATTGTTTTTTCTCTTGTGTTTCTTCTGAATATAAATTCATCCAAACACCACCCCGGCTGCCCAACTAAAGAACTCATCTACTAGGTAAATGATTGTTGCTGAGAGAATAACCATCAATAGTACAGCAACAGACTCACTTATAAGTTGCTCTCTGCTTGGCCATACTACTTTATCTAGTTCTTCTTTTGTTTCTTGGAAAAAAGTTACAGGACTAAAACCTTCCTTATTTTCTTGTACTCTTATATCCTCTTTTTTGGCCACAATAATTGATCTCTCCCCTAAGTTTGTGATATTATTCCACCGCTCGGCTTATGCTATAACGGTAGCTCTCTCAACCTCATGGTTCAGGGTGTGGTGCTTCAAAAGCCATCTAGTTACTAAGGCTCTACAGGAAGCAACAATAAGACCCACAGAAGCTCCTTTAGACGGGTTAACGTTTAATTATATACTGAAGCACGAATGTACTAGTTTTACGTTTTCCGACCCGTCCATTATAAAGTTTCTGAGTGCCTCCCAGCAACTAAGTTTATTGCTACAAAATTAAAGATGAAAAGTACCGTTCTGCTTTATATAGCACCAGCCTCGAAGGCTGAACCTCTTTCCGTTTTTATGGTTGCTTCAAAGACTGCAATTTTCAGACCAGCTACCTTATTTAGGGTAGCAAATTTCAGGCAGAAATGCAAATCAATGTTGCATTGATCTATTCCCTCTTTTGTTCCTCCCTTTGAAAGCTATACTTTATCAACATCTTCCTGAACATAAAATTTGACAAAACAGAGAAGTTATGGATTTGCTATTCAATGGATATTTCGGCAGAGAAAATATATTTAAAAATACGTTTTTTTTCCTGCAAGCCGTAATTTGGGGAGCGCTCTCGCCACACACCCCAATCCCTCGCTTCACAAAAGGGATACCTTTGAAAGGAGGGCTAGGTGAGATGGATAACGTGGGTCTTCTGCCAATATTTTGATAAATCTTTGGGTCAGGAAAGCCGAGCTGAAATAGAGATTCCCTAAGTATTAAGATAGGTTTGGTTGGAGTCACCTGGGCATCTTAGGAAAGGAAAAAGTATTTTTAACTAACTGATTCAGCGCGCCCTGGAGGACTCGAACCCCCGACATCAGGTTTTGGAGACCTGCGTTCTACCAACTGAACTAAGAGCGCATAGTTGAGGTGTTAGATTAAATCTAATCTACCTCGACGACTTTTTTCACTATAACATAACTTTTGATCAAGTTGCAGAGAATTTTTGAGATTCTTCTTGACGCTATAAAGGACGATCAAATCTTTGCTTCACACGAGTGGCCTTACCAACACGATCTCTCAAGTAGTAGAGTTTAGCTCTACGCACCTTACCCCGACGGATTAATTTAATACTAGCAATCCTAGGAGAATGAAGCAAGAATACCCGTTCTACTCCTACACCTTGAAAAACACGACGGACTGTAATAGTTTCGTTTATCCCTCCATTCCGCATGGAAATAATCGTACCTTCGTAGGGTTGGACCCGTTCTTTTCCTCCTTCTATAATTTTGACTCCGATTTTTACAGTGTCACCTACATAAAGTTGGGGAATTTTCTTTTTCGAGCCTTGCTTGAACTTTTCTATTTCTTCAGCTTCAATCGAGGAAATTATTTCTTGGGCTTTCATCATACTTATTAAAACTCACAATCTATTATTATATATCATTGACACTCCACGCGACTTTAGTCGCGTGGATTCTTAAGTGGAATAAATTTGACGGACTTTCCTCACGTCAAATTTTACCCTTAATGGCATAGCCAAAGATGCCTCTAGTCTGTCCGGAATAAACCCATTCAGGTTACTTTTGACTCCAATATTTGCCGCACCGTTAGCATCAGCATTTATTAATTTTCCTTGCTTAGTTTTGTACAAACCACGCACTATTCGTTGGCCACTAAAACTATATTCCCTTGGATTATCAGCATTGTAAACAGGCATCTCATCCTTGTCTAGAAAACTAGCTTTAGACGTATAAGATTCCTCAAGTTCAGTGTAAGTTAGCCCGTATCTATCACACATAGCTTTTAGTTTGAACCTAAAAACATTGTGTGGTATTTGTACAAACTTCTGATTAGTTTTTTGGCCTAATTTGATATTTTTTTTCATCCCTGGATTAACACCTACAACAATATTGGATATACTGTTATCTATGCACCAGTTGATTAAATATCTAGCAGCTTTATTTAAGTAATCTCTAACTTTATTGTTTCGATTTACTGTAATGCTAACTTGCTTTTTGGTTAAATTTTTAATACCTTGCTTATCCTTTAGAGATTGTAATCTAGCATTTTCTTTGTTGTACCACTGATTAATTGATTTAAGTTTTCTACCGTCCAAAATAAACGATGACCCAGTATTTGATACACAAGTTGCTAAATTGTCTAAACCAAGGTCTATTGCTAGTGCATTATTAGATTTTACTACTGGCCTTGGTTCCTCTTCTGTAATAAATTCTACTTCAAAAAACCTGGCATTAAATCTAGGAATTATCCTAACTTCCTTGAGATTCTTATCAGCTAATCTTGCAGGAAAAGGGATTTTTACTAAACCATATTCAGCCTTAAATTTCCTAGACATTGGGATATTGAAATATCCATCTTTTACCTGAATTCGAGGTATTATTAGAGGGAAATAACCTTCCTTATTTAGATATCTAGGTAATTGTATTTGCTCAAACCTATATAGTCCTTCTTGAGTTTTTTGGATTAAGTTAAAAAACGACTTAAAAGACCTATCTACAACTTTTAAAGTTTGTTGTGCAATATCAGTTTGAAGTAGCCGATAATTTTCATTATCTTTGCAGTAATGGTAATTTGACTCGTATCTTAGATATCCACCCTCAGCAAAATAGAATTGTCGCACAGAATAAAGCCCTACATTGTACATATTTTTGGACAATCTGCACAATTGTCTCAAGGCTTTAAATTCTTGGCTAGACAAATTTCTAATTTTGTTCTTTTGGGTTAAATACATAATTTGGTTTTCGCCGTATAATAACTATTATAGCGAAAACCTTCATAGACGTCAAGGCAATTGCGCTTTATTACCCGCGCCCGTCGTTTTCCTCCAGCCATTAAAACAGGCTGGTTTCACACTTACCGAAAAATTAAGATGAATACTCAACCTTCAAATCAGGGAGCCGAAACTCCTCAATCAGCAGAAGAAGTCCTGAAGTTAGTGATTCAAGACTTGGACAGTTTTCGTCAAAATTTGGCAAATCAGTTAGGCCAAGATGTAAACAGACTAAGAGTAGAGAAAGAACAGCTTAATGAGGATGTAAATAGATTACGGAAACAATATGAACAGTTGCAATCTCAACAACTAGAATCTCTGTCTCAGCGACAAATAGCACAGCAACAATTATGGCTCAAACAGTTAGCCCAAGTTCTGGCCAATAATTTGCAACAACAGTTAGGCCATAAAATTAGAGAGTTAAGGGAGAATGTTGACCCAGGATTACAACCAGGATTACAACCAGGTGTTTTTCCAGGAGGAGAATTACCAATGACTAATCCTCCAGATAACTATTATGAGTCTGCTAATGAGTTGGAATATTCTTTGTCTGCTACTTTGAGCAGAACATTTGACAGCCTAAAACAGGAGTTGGACAGTTACGAAAGTGACCTTTCTGTGCAACTAAATAATATGCGTGGTATGGAACAGCAGGGTGAGGTCATTCTAGAAACTTTGGTCAGTCGCCTTCAGGCACAGCTAGAAAGAAATAATGCAGTTTCATCAGGAAATTATCAAACTTCTCAGTCTGGGTCTAGGAACTCAGTAAATACTACTTCTAGTGAAACATCAACTCCTGTTGAGTCACCTGTGGAGTCCCCAGAAAAACAGCCTGTACCTAAACCTGAATCTACTACTAAACCTCAAAAGTCTGCTTCTCAAGTTCAGGTTGGTTTAACTTTGGCTTTACTTTCAGCAGCATTGCTATCTTTATTTAATGTTTGTGTCAAGATTATTTTCAATACAGTACCACAACCACATCAAATTTTTGGTGGTTTATTTTCAATGCCAGGATTAATAAATCCTAGCTTTGGTAATTCTTTATTAATTTTATTAGTACGGCTGATAGTAGTAATGTTATTGATGCCGATAGTAGCGACATTTCTGTATCCTGCTGTTTGGAGTGATATTGAGCGTTTCATCAAATCCAAAGATTTTTCCTTATGGTGGAAAGTTATTGGTAGTGCTTTCTTTTTGTTCTTATCTCAGGTATTAATATATATTTCTATTGGTAATATACCTACTGGTATTGCCATTACAATTTTCTTTATTTATCCAATTATTACTGTCTTATTATCTTGGGGATTATTTGGCGATCGCCCTTCTCTTGTCAGAATTTGTGCGATGGTTATTATTGGTTTGGGAGCAATTTTAGTTCTTCCTAGTGGAGCTGGTAATTATCAACAAGGAGTTTTGGCTGGAGTAGGTGCTGGTATTACTTTTTCTGGATATGTTTTACTAACACAAATGTCCGCAGGAAAGCTTCATCCTATTCCCTTTAGTTTAATTAATTTTGCTGGGATTTTTGTATTTTCTGCTTTGGGTTTAATGATGCCTAAACCTGTAGAATGGTCAGCTAATATCGATCCTACTGTGTGGTCTGGTTTAATTGTTGGTGGTATTATTCTAGGAATTTTAACACTTTCTAGCTATGTATTAAATAGTTTTGCTATTAGATTTGCCGGAGCGGCAAGAGCATCTATTGTTGGTACTTTTGGTCCGGCTTTAACTGCTTTAATTGCCCTTTTGACTATTGGAGAAGTATTGGGAATAAAACAGGTTTTTGGCATGATATTGGTAATTATTGGTGTTGCTGCAATGAGTTTTGAAAGAATGTTTGGAGCCAAGCAAAAGACAAGTTAAAAAATTTAGTTATCAGTTATCAGTACCTCCTAAAAATGGCTATGTTTTATATAATTGATAATTAATAATTAGATAAGCTAAGACACTTTTAAACTGGGTATTAGCAAACTAGGGAAGAAACCGTCAAATCCTACCCCATCTCCCTATCCCCCCATCTCCCCATCAGCGAAAATAACCAATTTAGATGCTTAACAGCTTATACGCGGTGTGCAACTTTCTACTAAAATACAACGGCTTATTGCCATAAGACTGAAAAGGTTATTTTCATAACTACTTAAATTCCGTAAGTTGAGAAAAGTTACACATGGGGTTAGAGATAGTTTTCATTATCAATTATTCATTGATATATGCAGTCAGTTATGATTTTTGAGAAGAGGATATAAATGGTATTGTCATTATATTAAACTTTGTTCATGCAGGACTTCTCACATCTCATTCCTGATTGCTATAGTTTTCATTATCAATTATCCATTATCCATTATTCAATGTACGGTTTCCACGAACTAGCACTCTACACTATCGAGTGCTAAATTTTTATTTGGAAGCAATAGGAGAAATTATATGGCCAAAATTGTAGAGTTTGATGATAAGTCCAGACGCGCTCTAGAAAGAGGAATCAATAGTTTAGCTGATGCAGTCCGCATAACTATGGGTCCAAAGGGTAGAAATGTATTATTAGAGAAAAAATTTGGCGCTCCCCAGATTGTTAATGATGGGATTACCGTAGCGAAGGATATTGAATTAGAAGATCCTCTAGAAAATACTGGAGCTAGATTAATCCAAGAAGTGGCATCTAAAACTAAAGATATTGCTGGAGATGGCACAACTACCGCTACAGTTTTAGCTCAATCTATGATTAAAGAAGGTCTCAAAAATGTAGCTGCTGGGGCGAACCCAGTAGCAGTGCGTAAAGGGATTGAGAAAACTGTTAATCAGCTAGTCAAAGAAATAGAAACAGTTGCTAAACCAGTAGAAGGAGAAGCGATCGCTCAGGTTGCCACAGTTTCTGCAGGTGGTGATGCAGAAGTAGGGAAAATGATTTCTGAAGCAATGGAGAAAGTTACCAAGGATGGGGTAATTACTGTTGAAGAATCTAAGTCCCTTTCTACAGAATTGGAAGTTGTAGAAGGAATGCAAATTGACCGTGGTTATCTTTCCCCTTATTTTGTGACTGACCAAGAGCGGTTGGTTGTGGAATTTGAAAATGCTCGGATCTTAATTACTGATAAGAAAATTAGTTCTATTCAGGATTTAGTAGCGGTACTGGAAAAGGTTGCTCGTGCTGGTCAAGCTTTATTGATTATTGCTGAGGATATTGAAGGGGAAGCTTTAGCTACTTTGGTGGTGAATAAAGCACGGGGTGTATTGAATGTTGCTGCTGTGAAAGCTCCTGGTTTTGGCGATCGCCGTAAAGCAATGCTGCAAGATATTGCTATTTTGACAGGTGGTCAACTTATTTCGGAAGAGGTTGGTCTGAGTCTAGAGATGGCAGACTTGGATATGATGGGTGTTGGTCGCAAAATTTCTATTAATAAAGATAATACAACTATTGTTGCTGGTGGAGAAACAGCAGAAGAAGTGAAAAAGCGGATAGGTCAAATTCGCAAACAACTTGAAGAGAGCGACTCTGATTATGACAAAGAGAAATTACAAGAGCGGATCGCTAAATTAGCTGGTGGGGTAGCAGTAATTAAAGTTGGTGCTGCTACAGAAACCGAACTCAAAGATCGGAAGTTACGCATTGAAGATGCTTTGAATGCGACAAAAGCTGCTGTGGAAGAAGGTATTGTTCCTGGTGGTGGTACTACTTTAATTAACTTGTCTACTAAGATTGATGAGCTAAAAAGTAGCTTAACAGATGAAGAGCAAATTGGTGCTGATATTGTGAAGCGTGCTTTAGAAGCTCCTTTGCGTCAAATTGCTGATAATTCTGGTGCAGAAGGTTCGGTAGTTGTAGAGAAAGTACGTTCTACTGATTTTAGTGTTGGTTACAATGCGATAACTGGCGAATACGAAGATATGATTAGTGCTGGTATTCTTGACCCGGCGATGGTGGTACGTTCCGCGTTGCAAAATGCAGGTTCCATCGCTGGTATGGTATTAACTACTGAAGCTGTTGTTGTCGAGAAACCTGAGAAGAAAGCTGCTGGCCCTGATATGGATGGCGGCATGGGCGGCATGGGTGGCATGGGCGGCATGGGCGGCATGGGTGGCATGGGTATGCCTGGCATGGGAATGATGTAATTTATAGCTATCAGCTATCAGCTATTGCTTGTACAGGGTTTCCAATTTTATTAATGTCTTAACACTTTTCTGTAGTGTTATGTACAAGTAGCCTGTTTATAGATGGGTGTGCTACTAAAGCACACCCATAATTATTTTGTACCACAAGCTTCCAGCTTGTCCACTTAAGGATTTGCAATTTATAGCGGTTTTCACAAAGGTAGACTACAAAACTTCTGCCTTCTGCAGTCTGCCTTCTGCCTTTAAGCCAAAATCTCTGTATTCTATGTTAATAAAAAGCGCTATAATAAAGTAGCAATTTTTATTATAAAAAAACCATGGCTGTCATTGCGAGGCGGTGATATTAGACTCAACCTCAATTTTAAAGAGTTAAGGAAGCCGAAGCAATCTCTATTAGACCTCTCTGGAAAATAGGGAACAGGGAGCAGCAAGAAGTAATATCATGTCCGGATAATCAGTGATAAAACAATACGGTTCAGTTAAGGATTTTTTTGACAGTTCTGTAGTCTGAAAAGCCTATCTAATGGTTCCATATCATAGGAGTTTTCGTCTTAAATGAACCGTATTGCGTTATAAGCGATTGAAGTTTGATTCATCTGTTGGACAATAGTTAGGGCTGGCTAATTTAATCTAAAACTGTTTACATTCTAAAGGTTTGAGGATTTATTTTGGAAAAAAGTAGGCATAGTTCGCCTTAAGGAAACCTAACAACAACCTTGTATATGTTGGGTTTCGCAGGCTCAACCCAACCTACGTTATAAGCGATTGATGTTTGATTCATCTATTGGACAATAGTTAGGGCTGGCTAATTCAATCTAAAAGTATTTACAGATAAAGGTTTAAGGATTTATTTGGTAAAAAATTAGCGTTCTAACATCCGTTCCCCGAGAGCAAACGCTGATTTTTGCGATAATTGATGTTTAATTCATCTATTAGACAATAGTTAGGGCTGGCTAATTCAATTAACTCCTCAATGACTTCTCTAAACAGTAAATTGCGTAATGTAAGATTGGCTAGGTGAAGTAGTAATGTAGGGTTACATCAGCATCTATCTGTAACTTGTTCAGGACTTACGCAAAGACACTATATATAGCGTATGGCAAATAGAGCGATCGCTTTTAAAAAATGTAGCGATCGCCTCAAGACAAATACCATTGTCAAAACAAGGGTAAAAAACACCTATAAAATAAAAATAGCCCTGAATTTTATTGTGGGCTTTTTCAGTTCTTGGAGCAGATAATCTGAGAGTAATTCATGTTTGACTTGATAAATAGTTTTTCCTATTTTCACTGCTAATATGCATAAGAAATTCCAGACTAACATAGCACAGGCTATGTGATTTTTTTGAATGTCCCTGAGACGACATTGACAAAATTCGCTTGCGTGTTAATTGCTTAATTTCTCTGTGAAATTCTTCTATTTTCCATCTAGTTTGAGATTCAAATTCTACAGCATAAATGCGAAGATTGACCTAAGTCATTAGTGACAATATATTCTGTTCTGTTGGTAGAAACAGTTGCCCAGAATAGCTTGACTGTCTTGAGTGCGTCTTACATTCTGAGGAAACCTCAGAATTACGCACTCGCTTTTTTATCTCTCGGAAAACCTTTGATTTTAATTATTTTACCTGATATTTTTTCTGAGGAGTTCCAACTTAATTCTCCTATGTTTTTATATTTTTCTACACCACCAGTATCATCGACTAAACGATTTATTTTTAAGGGACAGTAATAAATTTTTCCTAAGTTATCTATTAATCCCATTAATCTTTGTGTTGCATACCAACTATCCATTAACACAGTCTTAAATGGTAATTTTTTATTATTTACCACATTTAATATCATTTCTTCAACATGATCTATTTTGGTTTTATTATCAGTATCTGGGTCATAAATTCGATAATCTATAAGCCAAAATTGTTCTATTTTTGGATTAAAATATATACAATTTACTATCCCTATACCACGAATTACTTGATGCTGATTACCACTATACTGTCGCCGGACTAACTCAATTTTATTACCATATTCCTTGTTGATAACTGTATCATCAAAGATTAAATAGCCATCTGTATTAGGCACAATTTCTTTTTGAACATTTCTCCATAAATCTTGAGAATCAAATTTTTCTATTCTCAAATAACGATTTATCTTGTCATGGCTAATATTTTCTAGGTGATTTGCTAAGTTTGTAATAGTATAATTTGTATGAGAATTAAGTAAATATTGGTATGGGATCAATATAGTTAAAATTCATATTGTTAGCTAAAATTAACAATAATATAATTTTATAATAATTGAAAGTATTTTGGCAAAATTTGTTTACAATTAGCAACATCTACATATTTGAGAACAAACTATATCTAATGTCTTTGCATAAGTTATGATGATTTTCTTGTTTAGGCGATCGCTTAAAAAAAAATGTAGCGACCGCTCTATTTGCCATACGCTATATATAGTGTCTTTGCGTAAGTCCTGTTGTTGTTATACAGACTAATTTGTCTATTGATTCTTATGGAACATTTACTTCTGTTACTGTTATTAGTACCCATCCAGGTGATTCTAACAAGATGGATTTTTGGCATTGGTTGGATTGTTGCTAACTTGGAAAAAATTCAATCATCTATTGAAGAGATTATCAAAGAAAATAAGTCAACTCAAATTAAATATGACCGAATCATCAAACAGCAAGAGACAATCATTAATCTAAACGCCGAGAGAAATAATCGGCAAGCTGAAATGATTGATTTATTGGAAGAAACTAAGCTGTAGTGACTCCGGTGGTGGCGGTGACTTTGGTGGCTGTAATGGTCGGTTTTAATATCAGGCTTTAAATGTCGCTCATTGCCTCATGAAAATGTTCAAATATCACCCATAGACCCTTAAATTTCCTACTCTAGGGGTGATATTTAATCACAGGTTTAGCGTTGTTAACTGGGTTTCAAAATTGTGCTTGAGTTCCAGTTTGGGGTTATTTCTATTATTTGACATTGAAGAAATTTTTAGAGGCTGTTTGAAAAGTATAAGAGAGAGTAAAAAAGCTCACACGGGGTAAAGTATGATTAAGGAAAAATACACACAAGGCCGTGAGAGCAATAAGCTAAATAATCCATAACAATTTGAGCAACACGCACTCTGGGTATTCTTTGTAGTCGTGGTGGTTGATTCTCCTCTATTTTTATATGAGGATAGTTAATTTTTGCAGTCATAGTTTTTGGAGATATTTTAGATTAATTATTATTAATATTATAGTTGGGTTTCGCCAGCTCAACCCAACCTACGGGAAAATTGATATAGGGAATAGGGAATAGAGCTAGAATAATTTGTGCTAATATTATAGCACAATATTTAAGGGAATAAAAATTATGTCAGAACTACAAGAATTAAGAAAAAAAGCTCTGAATTTATCAGTGAGCGATCGCCTGTTATTACTCAAGGCCATTGCAGATTCTTTGAACCGAGAACTTCGCCCTCGTCCACAGTTACCCCCAGAGTTCTTAGACAAGTTCCGAGGTATAGGAAAAACAGATAACCCACCTCCAACTGATGCTGAAGTTGAGGCGATGCTTGAAGAACGTTTAGTGGAGAAATATCTAAAATGAGGGTATTAATAGATACTAATATCGTTCTAGATTTTGTCTTAGAGAGAGAGCCTTTTTTGAATGATGCTAATGCTTTATTTGAAGCTCTAAGACTTCAGCAAATAGAAGGATATGTCACAGCAACAACTTTAACTAATATTTTCTACATTGTCAGAAAACAAACTAAAAGTTTTGAACGAGCAAGAGAAGCAGTAGCTATGACATTAGCATTAATGGAAATTTGCGACGTTAATCGTAATATTTTAGAAACTGCTTTTGCTTCTAATTTGAAAGACTTTGAAGATGGAGTCCAGTTAGCTTGTGCTTATGCTGAGAATGTTGATGCTATTGTTACTCGTAATGCTGATGATTTTGCTGGTGCAAGTTTGCCTATTTTGTCAGTTCAACAGTTATTTGAACAGATGAATAATTCTTGAGTAATATTATGTTTAGATAATTAGTTATAAAAAAGTCTTTGTTTGTAGTTGCGCTTTAGCGCTGCTAATAGACTGTTTCATCTTAAATAGTGCAATAGTAGGGGCGGGTTTCAGCGGAAATTTTCATGCTTACTGTAAGATTTACATAAACCCGCCCCTAGGACAGTGTGTTACATCATTGGGGGCGGGTTTATCTGACTCAAGCGGAAATTTTCATGCTTACTGTAAGATTTACATAAACCCGCCCCTAGGAAAGTGTGTTATATCATGTCCGGATAATCAGTGATAAAAAAACTTTATCCCTTCTAACCTTTTCTTCCCTTCTGCCTTATGCCTCTCTTGGTGCGCGTTCCCTTGCGCCTGTCGGCGACGCGGGGTCGCACCGCTTCTGCCTTTTGCCTTACCTCCTCCAAAGTGTAAGTATTCAACCGGACATGATATTACATCATTGGGGGCGGGTTTATCTGACTCAATGTGAAAACTCGTTAACTTAATGGTGAAACCCGCCCCTACGGGTTCTGATTCCCTAATGCACTATTTCAGTTGTGTCGGTCTATTACTGTAATCTCTCTTTTAAATGTTCCCCTACCCGCAAAGCATTAGCAATAATTGTCAAAGCAGGAGTTACAGCAGAACTGGATGGGAAAAAACTGCTATCCACAACATATAAATTATCTACATCGTGAGTACGACAGTTAATATCCAAAACCGATGTTTTCGGGTCTTCCCCAAACCGACAGGTACCGCACTGATTGGCGACAACTTCGATGGGAACTTCTCCACGGGGATAAATGTTGCCTCGCTTCGAAACTGCATTTCCTACTGCTTTGTCTACGGACTTCAATACATCCATCCAACGATAAACTAGGCGATCGTGTGCTTCCCAGTTGTTAGGAGTGTAATGGAAGAAAAGTTTGTCTCCTTTGACTTCAACTCGGTTATTGGGGTCTGGTAATATCTCCGAATGTATCCACCAACCAATGGAACGCAATGCTAACTGTTTCAAACCAAACCCAGGCATTGCTTTTGCTAAAACAGATAATATAGGTGGAGACTCAGCAAAAGTAATATCTTGCAGTAACCCCCCTGTGTTCTCAATGTGACCCATTGGATAAGAATAATTTTCGTCTCCCCAATAAAAGTCATTTACACAAACGCTTCTGAGAAAGTTTCCAGAGTTAGGTTTCGGACTGGGTTGCACTACGGCGGTCATTTGATGTTTCATCAGGTTGCGACCAACTTGTCCGGAACTGTTTGCTAAACCATCGGGATGTTTTTCGTTAGCAGAACGTAATAGTAATGCTGCTGAGTTTACCGCTCCACAAGCAAGTACGACAATATCTCCAAAAAATAGAAATGATTGTTTACCAATTTCTACTTCTACTGCTTTGACGGTATTGCCAGAGGAGTTGGTGAGCAAACAAACTACTTTGGCATTAGCTTTAATAGTAATATTGGGAGAGTCTAGCAGTGGTGCAATACCGAATACTTCTGAATCTCCTGTCGGGTCTTCTTCTTCGCGGGTAAGAGTTAATGGTAAAGTTTCTGGATGTAGACCTTGTTCGGCGATCGCTTCGACAACTTTTTGAATTTCTGGGTCGTGGTCAACTGCGGGATAAGGATATTCTGCACTGTGGGGAGGTTCGGTAGGGTCGTTGCTCGTCTGACCGTGAACTTTATAAAGTTGTTCTGCTTCAGTGTAATAAGGTTCAAAGTCTTTGTATTTGAAACACCATTCTGGAGAAATTCCTTCTTGATGTTCCACTGCTTCAAAGTCTTTTTCCCGCATCCGAATTAGGGCAGCTCCATAGATTTTTGTATTGCCACCAACGGCATAATTTGTCTGTGGAGAAAATGGTTCGCCTGCATTATCGTACCAATTTTCAGGGGCGCGATAAAGTTCTTTTTTAAAGATATCAACGTTAGCCCTATTTTGGATTTCCAGAGGCATAAAATCACCTCTTTCTAAGATGAGGATTTTTTTGCCAGTTGCAGCAAGTTTATAAGCTAAAGTACCTCCACCTGCTCCTGTACCGACAATAATTACATCATAATTTTGATCGTCTATAATCATTTTATTCTTCCTTTAATAATTTTTTTGAGAACTATTGAAGAAGGAGTTCTATCATATCCAGTTAATAGGAATAAATAGAAGAAATATCTAAAACATGAGATTGCTTCCTTCCACTCCGTTCCAGTCGCAATGACTTTATTAGGACTTACGCAATACAACATATTTTTGTCATTGCGACCGACAGGGAAGCAATCTCAAATCCTAGTTTTTCGTACCTTATGGGTAAGTCCTGTTTATAGTTAATGTTTATCCGGACATCATATTAGGAGTCATTAAAATTAAATTTTTGAGTAGTGGGAGCATCTTGCTCCCGTTTTGGATCGGAATTATGTTTTATTTTAGACAAACAAATTTATTCTGACTCCTGTAGGGGCGATTCGCGAATCGCCCCTAGGACTCCTGACTCCTAAATTCCTAATTATTTCACTGCCAAACATAAATGAGGATAAACAAAATAATCCAAATTACATCAACGAAATGCCAAAATAGGGAAGTAGCATTAATGCCAAAGTGACTGTTGTCGTAGTTGCCAGGAATAAAAGAGCGACCTAACATAATTCCTTGTAACAAAATACCTGTGATAACGTGCAGACCGTGAAAACCTGTCAACAAATAGAAAGTTCCACCGAATACCCCTGTGGTGAAACCAAACTCTAAACTATTCCATTCAATTCCTTGACCTACTACAAAATAGGTTCCCATTGCCATTGTGGCAAACAGAAATATGCGAAACCATTTTAGGTCGTCACGTTCTAAAGCTTTTTCTGCGAAATAGATAACGAAACTACTGGAAACCAAAATCACTGTATTAATTGCAGGGTCTCTAACTTCCAGACCAGAAACACCAGGGGGCAACCAGTTAGGAGTTGTGGTTTTGTAAATAATATATCCAGCAAAGAAACTGAGGAAAATTATGCTTTCCGAAAGTAGGAAAACGATAAACCCAAACATACTATTCCCTTCTTCGTCGTGGGTATGTTCGGCAACTGCTGAATGCAAAGGTTCTTGTACTTGTTCTGAATTGACTACACTATCCATATTAAAATTCTCCTTTAATTTATATCACTTCTAGTTAGCGTAGGTTGGGTTGAGGTACGAAACCCAACAGACACATATAGCTGAAGTCAGAAGTTAAATTCTTAGTGAGTCTCCTAGGTTGGGTTGAGGTACGAAACCCAACAGACACATATTACAGACAGATATTTTATTTTGTTGGGTTAAGCGACAGTGCAACCCAACCTACTATTGATAACTGATAACTATATATGACCATTAGGGTCGTTAGCAGTCAAAGGTTCTGATTTACCATAACCATAAGGTTCAGAAATAATTACAGGGAGTTCCTCAAAATTCTCTACATCTGGCGGAGAAGAAATCATCCACTCTAAACCTATTGCTCGCCAAGGGTTAGCAGGTGCTTGTTTACCTTGTATCCAGGAACTAACCATATTTAAAATGAAGGGCAAAGTAGACATTCCTAACAAAAATGCTCCCAGACTCGCTACCAAATTCCAGAATTCATATTCGGGTGCATAAGAAGAAACACGGCGCAACATTCCTTGCAAACCTAATGGGTGCATTGGTAAAAAGTTGAGGTTTGTGCCAATGAATGACAACCAAAAATGCAACTGACCCAAACCTTCATAATACATTTTCCCAGTCATTTTCGGGAACCAATGGTAAATAGCAGCATACATTCCCATTGTTACGGTGCCGTAGAGAACATAATGAAAATGACCAACCACAAAATAGGTATTGTTAACGTGAATATCTACGGGAACAGCAGAAAGCATAATTCCAGTAATACCAGCAAACACAAACATTATCAACCCACCCAAAGCAAACAGCATCGGAGTATTCAGACGAATTTTTCCACCCCAAATAGTCGCTACCCAGGCAAATACTTTAATTCCTGTTGGTACAGAAACGCACATAGTTGACAACATGAAAACCATCCGCATCCAGGGAGGTGTACCACTCGCATACATATGGTGTACCCAAACCAGACCACTGACTCCAGCAATAATCATGGATGAAATTACTACCACTTTGTATCCGAATAGTGGTTTGCGACTGTAAACTGGGAATATCTCCGAAAAAATGCCAAAAATAGGTAGAATAATAACGTAAACCGCAGGGTGGGAATAAAACCAGAAAAAGTGCTGGAATAAAACTGGGTTGCCTCCGTTAGCAGGATTAAAAAATCCCGTTCCTATTGTAATGTCAAATAACAACATCACCGCACCTGCTGTTAGTGCTGGTAGTCCGAATAATTGAATAATTTGAGCTGCAAATACCGTCCAAACAAAAGCTGGCATTCGGAAATAAGTCATGCCTGGCGATCGCATTCTCACAATAGTTGTGACAAAATTGACCGCCCCCATAATTGAGGAAACACCGGAAATGGCAACAGCAAGAATCCATATTACCTGACCATTAATTACGCTACCCGTAGGATTTTGGATACTTACGGGAGGATATGACCACCAACCTGCTTGGGCAGGTCCACCGGGAGCAAAGAAACTAGCCATCATTAGGATGCCTACTACTGGCACCATCCAGAAAGCAGCAGCATTCAAACGTGGGAATGCCATATCTCGCGCTCCGATCATTATGGGTACGAGATAGTTTGCCAGACCAACTAAAGATGGAAACGTCCACAAAAATAGCATGACCGTGCCGTGCATTGTGAACATTCCGCTGTAAATGGTTCGGTCTACGAGGTCTGATTCTGGTGTCATTAATTCGCCCCGTATCACCATCGCAAATATTCCACCGACTAGGAAGAAGATAAACGAGGTAACTAGGTATTGGATACCGATAACTTTATGGTCGGTGCTGAAACTGAAGTATCGTCTCCAGTTCGGCGGTTGTTCGTGTTCTGGTTTTTCTATAGCATCACTGACGCCTTCGATTGTTATTTCTTTCATAGAATATTTTTTTCCTTGATATCTGCAAATAAAAATCTGTAGGTTAGCTAAATTGTAGTGGATTGTTTCATCTAAAACTGTGCATTAGCTTTTCGGGCTAAATTCTTGCTATAGATAGATTCCAGCATTTTTCTAAAGCAACATTTAAGATGAAACGGTCCAGTAGGGTGCGTTAGACAGCTACAATAATTCACTATGAAAGGAATTTAACAATCTGTCGTAACGCACCATTTCAGGATTATTGCAGTAGTAAAACTGACAATAAATGCTTGTGTCATATATTACTTTTGCAGTTCTGAGTTTAAATTTTTCTTGTTTCTACTTCCTTATCTACCTTGTCTGACCAACAAATAAGGTTTCAAGCTTCCCCTTTTAAAAAACAATAACTTTATTTCAAGCATCTGAATTCAGCTAGAGGTACTGATAACTGATAACTGAAAGCTTCCTAACTCTGATGATAATTAACAACAGGAGGTGAAGCAGGTTTAACTGAAGGCCAACCTGGTTGCACTGGTGCTTCTAATTTTTGAATATATTCAGTATGTGCCTGATTTTCTGCTGGAGATAGTTTGGTATTCGCTGCTTTTGCCAGCCAATTTTTGTAATCTTGCGGAGATTCAACAACCACATCTGCTGCCATTGTAGCAAAATAAGTACCGCTATATTGAGAATCAGTCAGACTATATTTGCCTACACGAATTGGAGTAAATTCAAAATCTATTGGGTGCTTGGGAATAATATCTTGCTTCAGTCGGAATGCTGGAATATAAAATCCATGCAGCACATCTTCTGAATTTAATGCTACCCGCACGCGCCGATCTACAGGTAAGTGCAGCTCGGTGCTAGTCACTCCATTTTCTGGATAGCGAAATACCCAAGACCACTGTTTAGCATATACTTCGATTTCTTCTACAGGTTCAGTTACAGCTTCTAATGGATCTGCATAAGCTGATTCCATTTCTAATGGTGTATGCAAATGCACTAATTCCATCGGTCCCTGAATAGACATTTTTTCATAGATATTGTAGCTGTAAGCAGCAATCCAAAATACGAGAAAAATTGGTATTGCTGTCCAAACAACTTCTAGGGTAATGTTACCTTCAATGTGGGGACCGTCACTGTAGTCATATTTGGCAGCGCGTTGGAAAATAACCGAATACATTAGGGTTCCAGTTACGCCCAAAAATATGAAACTGCCAAGAGTGACGAGAAAACTAAATAACTCATCAATTAATATAGATTCTGCTGCCGCTTGAACTGGCAACCACGAGTAAGATACTTGCCCGATCCAAAAACTAACAGCAGCTAAAACCAGAGCGATCGCTCCCAAGGTTAAAATAGTGCGGATTTTCATATCAATATCCTTGAGATAGGGAACAGGGAATAGGGAATAGGGAATAGGGAACAGAAGGAAATTATACCAATTCACTTTAAAGATGTCACAAATAGTTTTAAGCTTTAGATGTGAAATAATTTCCTGAGATTACTGTAGCATCAAAGTTTTAAGTCTATAAAATCTTACTTTTGACTTTTGACTTTTGACTTCCGTGAAACGGTATAAAATTATTTCAGGACAACATTAGGGTCTTTGCCAATTTCTAGCAAAGCATCAGCAGTGTTATGTACTCCAAATTCTGCAGCTAACTGTGCGCCCAAAGTCCCATGAACGTACATAATAAACATGATAAATAAACCAACTGCTAAATAACTCCATTGCACTTCTAGAAGTTTATCCTGAGACCAAATATAACGTTGAAATCCTCTCCAAATTGTCATTCCCACAATCATCGCTAATAGGAACACACCACCAACCCCATGCCACACCATCGTATCCATTGCTCCTAACCCCCAGACACTTTTAAGTTCGGGAGATGGTGTTGCTAACATAATTTCATAAAATCCTGCTGCTACCGTGAAAAATGTAATAATTGATGAAGCTAACATATTGTACCAACCTACATCAAAAAAGTTGGAACGAGTAGCAGATATAGCTAAAACTTTCAGGAATTGTTTTTGTAGAGGGAACAATATGCCAACAATATCAAAAGCAATCCCCATAATAAACAGACCTAGGGTCAGATGAACTAAATTCGGATGAATGGGGATGGCGTAGGGAAGACCATTTGCCCCAACTTGCGCACTCAAACTATCTATTAATTCTGGGTTCATTGTAAAATTCCCTCCTTTATTGCTTCCACTACTGGTACTGTGTGTAATCCATACACCCAAACCAGTTCATCTCCCAAATATACTTGGAAGCAAACTATGGCTACTAACACAAATCCCAATCCCAAATAGGGTGTTGGCAGTTTTTCTGAGTTGTTGGAACGAATCACATAACGCCAACCAGTGAGAGCAGCGATGATTCCTGAAAGAGACCAACCAATTAATGTATGTAAATTTAGCACAGGTTGAACTGCTTCATAAGGTTGTGCCAAACCTGCTTCATATTGACCAAATATTATGGCAATAAAAATAGAAATGGTGGCGAAAAACATATTCCACCAGCTTACTTCATATAAACGGAAATTACGAGTGAAGTAACCAATAATGTCACATAGGAAGGCAAATAATACCATCGCAATTACGAAGTGGACAACAATGGGATGTATTGTATCTGGATAGGGTAAATTGTGTTCGTTTAAAGGTGGTAGATACTCCCACATAGTCTTCTCCTTCAATAGATAAGTATATATGCGTGAAAAAAAATTAAACTTTACGAGTTACTTCAGACAAATATTTTGATCAATTTTTCTCATAACGTTCTACTTGAATTTAAAGAAGATATCTATTTTTAACCGTATCAATACTCACAATTTTCTGATAAAAATACTCAATTCTTTTTTTTTTGATGAAAGTTAAAAATCTCTGTAGTTAAGATAACATTATTTTCTTTAGATTTGACGTTTTGTCATAATTAACTGTACTATTTTTATTCTGAAAATGTAAAAAAGCTCAGAATCTTAGATCTGCAAATCCTAGAAATTATATCTCTTTTCCGTAATGGCTATATAGCTTAACTTTAGAGGATTATGAGTTTATAAATAAAGGGGATTATCAATCGGATTTTCTCTCACTAGCTTTCTACGTTAAATACTATAAAAGCTAGCTGTTTAATTAAAATTTAAGACCACCCTATTCTCTATCTTGCTAAAATACTGTAACTAAATTTACAGAAAAATTTAGGTAGCCCCGGGATGAATGCCAATCAATTTTGGGGTTCATAAAAATAATATGTTAAATTTTAAGATCGCCATCTGAATCTGAATTGTGAGTGTAAACCTATAGGCAACAGGTAACACAGAAGAAGGAAAAAACTGTATCTTATGAATATCATAACCACCATATTTTAGACTTTTAGGGAGTAGTAAAATTCTCACCTCTGATTCCTGATTGCTATAAGGAGTCGTGTAAGAATAACCTGAACAGTTTTTTTTATGGAACCTAGATTTCACAATCTATTTCATATCAAATTTGTAGAACTTATTTTTACATGACGCCTAAGTATATTTTTGCTACTCATACTAAATCTAATTATGAAAATAAAACTAAATAAATCCAATACTTTAATTAAATTTTCGGTGATTTTTTTTCTAGTTATAGGCATCTTCTTTCGTTTTGCAAATATAGATACAAAATCATATTGGAGAGATGAAGTCTTTACCTCTTTTATGATTTCAGGTTATTGTGGAGAAGAGATTGTTGAAAATATAGGTAACGGAGATATTTTAACTATTAAAGATTTGGAAAAATATCAAACTCCTAATAGTGAAAAAAATCTTAAAGATATGTTGATCGCTAAAGCTCAATGCGATTCTCAACATCCACCTTTATATTATGTCATAGCACGTTTTTGGGCTATAATCTTCGGTAATTCACCAGCTTCTCTGAGAAGTTTATCTGCTATTATCGGCTTGCTTATTTTTCCTGCTTTTTATTGGTTATGTGTTGAATTATTTGAAGTAAAAGAAGTTGGATGGTTTGCCATAACCTTAATATCAGTATCTCTCTTTCATGTTATGTATGCTCAGGAAGCAAGACCCTATAGTTTATGGACAATAACAACCTTATTCTCATGTTCTGCTTTATTAAGAGCGATAAGATTTAAGGATTCGTTGGGTTGTTGGGCAATATATATTGTAACAGCAGTAGTAGGGATATATACTTTTCCTTTCACTGTTTTCACTCTAATTGGACATGGGCTTTATGTATTGATAACCGAACGTTTTCGTCTCAGCAAAACTTTAGTTTTTTTTCTAGTTTCTTCCTTGTTAATAGTTCTTTGTTTTTTTCCTTGGATATTAGTTATTTTTAAATACACTACTCCTGAAAATAATGCTGGAGGTTCTTGGTTAAAACAAGAAGTTGGGCTATCTTATTTAGCAAAAATGTGGGCTTTGAATCTTAGCTATATTTTTCTTAGTGCTAAACCTAGAATATATACATTCATTCTTATATTAGAAGCATATTCAATGTATTATGTTTTCCGTAAAACTCCAGAGCGGATTTGGTTATTTATTTTCACTCTTACTTTTTCTATTGCTATCCCTTTGCTGTTAGTAGATATATTTTTAGGCTATAAAATAACAAAAGTTGCAAGATATATGATTCCTGTTTATCTAGGTATTCAGTTAGCTGTAGCTTATGTTTTTACCGATCATATTCTTCTAAGCTCATCCAAGCAAATATGGAAGAAAAGAATATGGTTAATAGTTATGATTATGATCGTGGCATTAGGATTTTGGAGTTGTACAAGATATATTAATGCTGAACAAGGTTGGAATAAAGGAAACTTAGAAAACATTCCTATGGCTCAAATTATTAATAATTATACTTCGCCACTTATCATTGGAGAAGTAAATGGTTACTCCAAACTCACCAGTATCTTCTCTGTCAGTTATATGCTTAATCCAAAAGTAAAATATCAGCTATTGGATGAACCTCATCAATTTAGAGTAAATAATAATCTTAATGATTTTACTGGTATATTTTTATTGAATCCTTCAAAATATTTACTAGAAATAGTAGAAGAAAATGGCTATTCAATAGATCAAACATACAAAAAACTACCTTTAATCAAAATTAAAAAATAATACAAATATAAATACTCAAAGTTTAGTATTTAATTTCAAGTAATCAAAAGTCCAAATATTATTTGTAGTTAAAGAATATTCAATTTATGTTTTAGTGATAAATAAAATTATTCAGATTGATATGTAGAGGAGCAATACTTCCTACTGCTCTACTTTCTTCCTGATATTAAACCAACCCCTAGAACAGATTTACTATTCCCCGTTATAAGTGCTATTTACTTTGCCTCAAAACACAAAATATTGAGAAAGATTGTAGAACAACATAACCGGAATTAAAGCTCCAATAAAAATCATCATAAACACCATTGAACTACGGTCAGTAGCAGCCTCATAAATAATAATTTTGATAGGAATAATATAAGGAAAAACTACCAAAGCTAACCCCATAAATGTAAACATAAAAATCAAAATCATCCAAATCAAAGCTGTTCTTTATGCTTAATTATTCAGTGTTTTAATTAACTGCCAAATCAAGAAAATTCCCAACGAAGACGCTGCACGAACGACTTGAAGTTAGGAAGACCCAGAACCAAGTCAGTAGAATTTTTTGGGCGGGATCTGACGAGGAGCTGGCTGCTGGCACCGAAATATTAGCCATAGTTACCCTCAAAATCAACTTCTCAAATCAATTTGTCATAAGTTATACTGCCACAAAGAAAGCAAAACGCAAAAGTTTTCTACTTTTGCCAGTGTCCTACACTTAATAGACATCTCCAACAATAAAAAATTAAATCAATTCTTATGGATAAATTATCAATTATTTCTCCCTGTTCCCTGTTCCCAGTTAAGTGTTCCCTCTTTTCTGGAGATGTCTAATGTATAGTGCTATATTAATTAGCTAAATATTGACTACAAAATAAGTTTCAGGAATTAGAATTATTGCCCAATTCCTGATGATTAAATTAGACAGCAACTGCAGTAGTTAATGTTGCTGTTTCATGTTGTTTAATCCATTCAAAAACTCGATTCCATGCCCACCAAATATCAGGATCTTGGGCAAGCTTTTGACACGATCGATTACTAATATGAGCCACATGACCACCGTAACGAGTTACAATCAAATCGATGGCAGAATTATTTTTACAAGCAGCTTTTAAATCTGGCACAATCGTTGGGTCAAATAGCGGGTCATCTTCAGCATAAATAATCAATGTTTTTTTCTGAAGATTAGGCAAAAAATACAAGGGACTTGTTGCTTTATAGTAGTCTTCTACTGATGAAAACCCTAATCGCTCGATGATAAATTCTTCATCAAATTTCCAGATAGAATCTGCTCGTTCAATTGCCTCTGGATCGATAAAATCTGGATGATGCTCGTGAATTAACCAAACTAATTTTTTGAGGTTTTTACTAATTCCTTTATCCAAGTGTCTTCCTAAAGGATAACTATTTAAATAAGAGAGAGAACGTTGAGCTTCTAGACTGGGGCAAATAACTGCACAACCACCAATATCTGTTTCTGCTAATCCTAATTCTGGAGCCAAATTTTCTGCTACTTTTGCACCCCAAAGTGCTAATTGTCCTCCTAAAGAATATGCAGTAAACCAAAAATTAGGCGGACAACCCATTGCTTTTGCTTGAGCGGCAATATGAACAAAATCTTGCCCTTCATAAATCCCATCTGAAGTTAGAGCTGGTGATAGTAATGCTGTCTTGCCATGGGCACGCCAATCAAATAAAATAACGGCATAACCTTGAGCGTAAGCTTTGCGTCCTAATAGTTGTAAGAACCATTGATTATCTAGTTCTCCTGTAATTCCATAAGTCCCAATAATTGTACCTTTTGGGTTTTCTGGAATAGCCATCCAGCCAAAAATTGGCACATCATTTGCACCTATAAAAATTGTATCTTGGTAAGGAGGCTCAGGAAATGCAGCAACCTCTTCCCAAAAACGAGGCATCCAAAACGCTGCATAAAGAGTCATTGCTAAACCATTTTTTAGAAACCACGGAGGAGTATAAGAAGGATGAGCCATAAATTAATGTTAATCTAAGAAAACTTAAATTTGTTAATCTGAAAGTATATCATACCGTTTCACGGAAGTTAAAAGCGAGTGCTAATTGGTGAGGTTTCCATTTCCTGCGGAAACGCTCGGCGAAGAGAATGTAAGACCCACATCTGGCAGTCAAAAGTAAGATTTTATAGGCTCAAAATTTTGACCCTACAATAATTTCACTCATCAGTTATTAGTACTTATTACAATGAATGGATAATTGATAATTAATCCTCAAAGATTTAAATTCTCTCCTTTTAAGCAGAAAAAAGAAATAATATTTCCTTATATTCAACCATCTCGATTTTAACCATAAGTAATTATATATTATCAATTAATTAAAATAGGAAGGTTTGAAAGACTGAATTTTATTTTTTTATTCCCTTGAAACGGGTAGCTTTAAACCTTATTTTCTGATAACATATAATGTATAATAGAAAAGTTATTAACAACCAAATTAGATAAACAATTGGTAAATCATACCCAAATGTTTTTGGTTTCCAATTGATGCCTACTTGGGAGAAAGTAAAAGGTTCTATACCATATCTAGACAAGGCAAATAAGAGACTGTTTGTAAAATAAGTATTAAGAGAACATGCGAGTGACTAAAA
>NZ_JBNHEP010000115.1:0-2885 GCF_050015995.1 Dapis brunnea BLCC-M229
TTAACTGACCAACAAAAACATCTCAATAGAGAAAAAAGTAGGGTTCGCGGAGCGTGGCGTCAGCCGTATCGCTTTATGTTCACTGCTGCTGGACTCTGGAATTTCTACCTGATGGCAGCATAATTTAATGATTGAAAGGTAGAATTTTCCATTTAATTTTAAGGTTTTATTTCGCGACAAGTCTATTAATGAAAAGCGCTATAAATCAAATCTTATAATGTGGATATTCTGCTGAAATAAAGATAAATTGAAATTTGTCTAGGGTAAAATAGTTGACATTGTCTTACTCAAAAATAAAATGCTCAAACTTTGCGTTAATAAATTTTGAGTTACAAAAAAGCGAGACTATTAAAAAGGTTGTAGGCGAGGGAAGCAAACTGATTGGCGATGTAAGGAATTAGGGAAGATAAAAAACTATCAAATGTAATTTTCTTGTATTGCCAAACTAAACTATCCCCTAACTGCCAAAAAAAGTTAATATCAGAAGTAATTTTTGAAAGTGCAAAATTGATTAGCAGATAAGGGTTAGAAGGGAGAAGGTTTTTCTGACTAACTTAATTATCGCAATTGATATAAGTTTTAGCTTTTTGTTCCTTCTACCTTCTTCCCTCTTGCTTCTGAATTAATATTGAGGTACAGAAGAATCTATTTCCTGACTCCAGGCAGTAATTCCACCTTTGAGATTAGTACCCTCAATACCATTCTCCTTCAGAATACCTAAAGCTTTAGCCGATCGCCCGCCCATCTTACAATGAGCAATTAAACGATGACCATTCATTAGTTCCTTAACCTTTGCCACACCAGAACCCTGCTCAATATCTGGCAATGGTACCAAAACAGACCCAGGAATTTTGGCAATTTCATATTCATTGGGGTTCCGCACGTCAACTAAGACAAAATCATCCGCTTCACTATCCAATAATTGCTTCAAATCTTGAACCGTCATTTCTGGAATAGCCATTTTACTTTCTGCCTCTTGTGCTTTGGCTTGAGGAATACCACAAAACTGCTCATAATCAATTAACTTTTCAATAACTGGTGGTACTGGATTAGGACGCAGTTTCAATTCCCGAAAAGTCATGTCTAAGGAATTATAAAGTAATAATCTACCACTCAAAGTCGTACCTTTACCCAAAACAATTTTGATAGTTTCCGTCGCTTGGATAACTCCAATCATTCCGGGCAAAATACCTAAAACACCACCCTCTGCACAGGAAGGTACCATTCCTGGGGGCGGGGGTTCGGGGTAAAGATCGCGGTAGTTCGGTCCACCTTCATAATTAAAGACAGTTGCCTGACCCTCAAAGCGGAAAATTGAGCCGTAGACATTAGGTTTATTCAGAAGAACACAGGCATCATTAACCAAATAACGAGTCGGGAAATTATCAGTACCATCAACAATCACATCATAAGATTTGAGAATGTCGAGAGCATTTTCAGAACTTAACCTCGTTTCGTAAAGGTCAACCTGACAGTGGGGATTAATTTCGTGAATCCGATTTTTAGCAGATTCAATTTTTGGCTTACCCACCCAGGAGGTGCCGTGAATAACTTGTCGTTGTAAATTGGAACTATCGACAATATCGAAATCTACTATTCCAATATTTCCAATTCCTGCTGCTGCTAAATATAACAATAGTGGAGAACCAAGACCACCCGTTCCTATACATAGAACTTTGGCTGCCTTAAGACGTTTTTGACCATCTAATCCTACTTCCGGTAGAATCAGGTGGCGCGAATAACGTTGATACTCTTCTGTATTTAACTGGATTTGTTCCAGATTCGGATTTAACATGACAATTTAGGTCTAGATATTTCTGAAATAAATAGTGTTGTATGATATTCTCTCCCACTAAATCAGAGATTATCAGAAATTATCAACAATTGTTAATGATTTAGTTTTCATACATACATATTGAGTAGATTAGCGATGAAAAAATAGTATTTTTTGACGAATTTGCTGTTTATGAACGTCCTAGTATTTTTTACGGATGGGCAGAAAAGAACACACGGCCAAAAATACCCAGTAATGAGAAAGGACAGAGAAAGAAATTGAACGGGATGATAGCTGTAGATGCTTTGACGGGTGAAGAGTATTTCCAATTAAAACAGAACTCTAAAACAGAGGATGTTTCAGATTATTTTGTACAACTGTGCCTGGATTGTGTCAAAAATGGCTTTAATAAATTGACTATTATTTTAGATAATAATTCCACACATAAAAAGTTTAGGAGAAATCAATTACTTGCCCATCTTTTGGAACTCAAAATATCAGATAAAATTCTGGTGGATTTTATTGATACTCCGAGTTATTCTCCTAATTTTAATCTAGCTGAATATATTATTCATCTTTTAAGATTGAAACTGCTACATCATCTTCCCTTGGGTGTAAATATGCAACAAATTCAATATAAGCTGGAAAAATACTTTGAATTCAATCAACTTCAAACAGCAGAACAAATTCAAAATATAATTCACCATATTTATACTTTAGTAAATAATTAGGTAATCTTTTAGCGAGAAGGGAGTAACAGAATTATTGGTAAGTTTGACTTGAAGAAAGAGTATAAAACTAACAAACATTATCAAGTTTTATATTCTCAGGCAGCGCAACAAATATTAAGAAGTGTTGCCGAATCTTTTAAGTCATTCCAGGAATTAAGTAAAAAGTACAAAAAAGGAGAATTAACTGACAGACCCAATCTGCTCACGGGCAGACAAGCAGCTTGAAACCCTTATCCAACAATGGTTTTTGGGATTAAACCTCTGTTAAAAATATGGATTTTTTGTCAATGATAATGATAATCATTTTTAGAGAAGGGGTGGGTTGGCTTCGCGATACTGTTGATGAACTTAATAAAATAGATAGATTCGCGAATATTATC